>NZ_RZSA01000134.1:0-9887 GCF_003998075.1 Mesorhizobium sp. M2A.F.Ca.ET.037.01.1.1
CGTCCACGATGTCCCCGAACACCCGTTCACCTTGTCTCCAGCACAAACAAGAACGGGGAGAAGGAAAGACTGCGCTACATCTTCACCCGTTCCGCCTTCGGATCATACATCGGCTTCAGCGATGCCTCCGCCGCGAAGCGTTCTCCTGCGATCTCCACCTCGTAGGAAGAACCCAGCACGTCCGCCTCGCTCTCACCCTCACAGGGCACATAGCCGAGCCCGATCGCGCCGCCGAGGTGGTGTCCGTAATTGCCTGAGGTGATCGGGCCAACAATCCGGCCGTCGCGCAGAATGGCCTCGTTGTGGAACAGAAGGGGCTGAGGATCCTTCAGGCGGAACTGCACCAGCCGCCGCGACAGGCCGGCTTCCTTCTTCCGGAGCACCGCATCGCGGCCGATGAAGCCGGCTTTGCTGGTCTTCACCGCGAAGCCCAGGCCCGCCTCCAGCACATTCTCCTCGTCGGTGATGTCGTGGCCGAAATGGCGGAAGGCTTTTTCGATGCGGCAGGAATCGAGCGTGTGCAAGCCGCAGAGCTTCAGGCCGACATCGGCGCCGGCCTCGGCGATCGCCTCGAAGACATGGGCGGCTTGCTCGGTCGAGACATAGAGCTCCCAGCCGAGTTCACCGACATAGGTGACGCGGTGGGCGCGGGCCAGCCCCATGCCGATCTCGATCTCCTGGAAGGTGCCGAACGGATTGACCTCGTTGGAGAAATCGTTCGGGCTGACTTTCTGGATCAGTTTTCGCGCCTCCGGCCCCATCACGCAGATCACGGCTTCGGCGGCGGTGACGTCGGTGATGACGACGAACTCCTCGGCGACATGCTTTCTCAGCCAGGCAAGGTCGCGCTGCAGCGTGGCGCCCGGCACGACCAGGAAATATGCCGTTTCCGACAGCCGCGTCACGGTGAGGTCGCTCTCGATGCCACCCTTGGCGTTGAGCATCTGGGTGTAGACGATCCTGCCTGGTGCCACGTCCATGTCGTTGGCGCAGAGCCGCTGCAGGAAGGCGCAGGCATCGCGGCCCTCCACACGGATCTTGCCGAAGGAGGTCATGTCGAACAGGCCGACGCCGTTCCGCACCGCGAGATGCTCCTCGCGCTGGTTTTCGAACCAGTTCTGCCGCTTCCAGGAATAGCGGTATTCGCGCTCCTGGCCTTCGCGGGCGAACCAGTTGGCGCGCTCCCAGCCGGCGACTTCGCCGAAGACGGCGCCGCGCGCTTTGAGATGCTCGTGCAGCGGCGAACGGCGCACGCCTCGCGAGGTCGCCATCTGGCGGTAAGGGAAATGGTCGGCATAAAGCAGGCCGAGCGTTTCCGAGACCCGCTCCTTGAGGTAGCGGCGGTTCTTCTGGAACGGCTGGGCGCGGCGGATGTCGACCTCCCAGAGGTCGAAAGGCGCCTCGCCGTCGTTGATCCATTGTGCCAGCGCCATGCCAGCCCCGCCCGAGGAGACGATGCCGATCGAATTGTAGCCGGTCGCCATCCAGTAGCCGGAAAGCTCGGGCGCTTCGCCCAGGTAATAGCGGTCGTCGGGCGTGAAACTCTCGGGGCCGTTGAAGAAGGTGTGGATGCCTGCGGTGCCCAGCATCGGCATGCGGTTGACGCCCATTTCAAGGATCGGCTCGAAATGATCCATGTCCTCGGGCAGCTGATCGAAGCAGAAATCCTCGCGGATGCCGTCCATGCCCCAGGGTTTTGCGACCGGCTCGAAGGCGCCGAGCATCATCTTGCCGGCGTCCTCCTTGTAGTAGGCGCATTCATCCGGGACGCGCAGCACCGGAAGACGGGAGAGGCCCGGGATCGGCTCGGTGACGAGATAGAAATGCTCGCAGGCATGCAGCGGGATGGTGACGCCGTTCTGCCGTCCCAACTCGCGCGCCCACATGCCGGCGCAGTTGACGATGATGTCGGTCTCGATCGTGCCCTGATCCTCGCCCTGCGCCCAGGAGACCCCGGAGACGCGGCCGTTCCTGGTGTGGACCTTGGTGACCTTGACGTTCTCGATGATGGTCGCGCCGCGCTGGCGCGCGCCCTTGGCAAGCGCCATGGCGATGTTGGCCGGGTCGCACTGGCCGTCGAGCGGCAGATGCACCGCGCCGACCACGTCCGAGACATTGAGATGCGGATACATCTCCTTGACCTCGCGCGGCGAAATCTCGCGCACGTCGACATCGAAGGCGCGGGCAAGCGAGGCCTGCCGAAAGATCTCGTGCTTGCGCTCCTCGGTCAGCGCGACGGTGATCGAGCCGACCTGGCGCATGCCGGTGCCGACATCGGTCTCGGCCTCGAGCTTGACGTAGAGGTCGGCCGAGTATTTCGCCAGCCGCGTCATGTTCTGCGAGGCGCGCAGCTGGCCGATCAGGCCGGCCGCATGCCAAGTGGTGCCCGAGGTGAGCTGCTTGCGCTCCAGGAGCACGATGTCGGTCCAGCCGAGCTTCGCCAGGTGATAGGCGACCGAGCAGCCGGAGACGCCGCCGCCGATGATGACGGCGCGGGCTTTTGTCGGAACAGTCTTGGTCATGCGGCCTCGCGGCGGTAGTTGGAAGCGAAGCGGCGCAGGCGAAGCGCTGCTTCCTTGAGGATGGGCTCGGGCTGGCAGAGGCTGATGCGGATGTGCCCGGCGGCGGCCTCGCCGAAGCTCGATCCGGGCATGACGCCGACCTTCTCCTTGTCGAGCAGGCCCCAGGCGAATTTCTCGTCGTCGGGCTCGATGGCGGAGATATCGAGCATGACATACACGCCGCCTTCCGAGCCGTGCACGGTGACGTCGTTCATGCCGCGTATGGCATCCAGCATCAGGGCGCGGCGCGCGGCGTAGCGTTCGGCGATCTCTTTCACGCCATAGTGGTTCTCGAGCGCTTCGGCGCAGGCGATCGAGATGAAGGCCGGCAGGCCGTAGGTTGTCACGAGGTTGAGGTCGGTCAGCAGCCGGATCATCTCCGTCGGGCCGGTCAGCCAGCCCATGCGCCATCCCGTCATGCCGTGGCTTTTCGACATCGAGTTGATGACCAGCGTGCGCTCGGCCATGCCGGGCAGCGAGCGCGGCGAGATATGCTTGCCGCCACCGAGCGTCCAGTAGACCTCGTCGGACAGCAGCCAGAGATCGTGCTCCTTGCAGATCGCGGCCAGTTCTTCCAGCCGCTCGCGCGAATAGACAGCACCGGTCGGGTTGTTCGGCGTATTGATCAGAATGGCGCGGGTGTTGGGCTTCAGCGCGGCACGGATCATGTCCGCGCGGGGCTGGAACCCGTCCTCCGCCGGCGTCTCGACCACGGTGAAGGTCGCACCGGCGGCGCTGAAGGTGTTGGGGTAGGTGGCGTAGTAGGGCGCCACGACGATGGCGTGGTCGCCAGGATCGAGCACGGTCTGCACCGCGGCGTAGAGCGCAGCCTGGCCGCCTTGCGTGGCGATGATTTCGTCCGGTTCCGTCTCGCTGCCGGTGCAGGCGGTGGATGCCGCCGCCATCGCCTTGCGCAGGCGCGGCAGGCCGGGCAGCGGCGTATAATGATGGTTGCTGCCGCGCACGGCTTTGACGCAGGCTTCGATCGTTTCCGAGGGCGTGTCGAAGTCGTGGTCGCCGACCGACAGCATGATGATGTCCTCGCCGGCCTGCTGGCGCGCCCAGGCGGCCGAATGGACCTCCCAACCGTCCTTGCCCGAAGGAACGATAGCGGCAATGCGCTTCGATGGTGTTGGCATCAGGCTCTCAGCCTCTCGTTCTTCGGATCCCACAGAGGCTCGTCCTTCTGGACGACAGCTTTGAAGCGATCGCCAAAAATCTCGACCTCGACCGCAGTGCCCGGCTCGGTCAGATCGGTGCGCAGCATGCCGAGCGCGATCGACTTGCCGACGCGGTGGCCCCAGCCGCCCGAGGTCGTCTCGCCGACGATCCTGCCGTCATGCCAGAGCGTCGACATATAGGGCGCGTCGCAGTCGCCGGGGTTCTCGACGACCAGCGTGACGAAGCGCTTCTTCACGCCTTGCTGTTTCTCATTGAGCAAGGCCGCCTTGCCGCGGAAATCGGGCTTGTCCCATTTGACGAAGCGCTCCAGCCCGCCCTGCAGGATCGAATAGTCGGTCGAAAGATCGCCCTTCCAGGCGCGGTAGCCTTTTTCGAGCCGCAGCGAATCCAGCGCATACATGCCGAACGGCTTCAGGCCATGTTTTTGGCCGGCGGCCCAGACGGCATCGAAGACAGCGAGCGTATCGGCGACCTTGCTGTGGATCTCCCAGCCGAGCTCGCCGGCGAAGGAGACGCGCACCAGCTTCGCCCAGCGCCCGGCAATCGTCGTTTCCTGATGCGTGAGCCAGGGCTGCGAGAGATCGGCGTCGCAAAGCTCCGCCAGGATTTTGCGCGAATTCGGGCCGGCGAGGATCTGGGTCGAGTATTCCTCGGTACGGTCGGTCAGGGTGAAAGCCGCATCGGCAGGCATGCGCGACTTCAGCCATTCGAAGTCGTGCCATTGCGCCACCGCGGCAGTGATCAGCGTCATCAGGTCTTCGCGGTGACGCACCACCGACATTTCGGTGACGATGCGGCCCTTGTCGTCCGCGAAATAGACGAGCCCGATGCGGCCGGGTTTTGGCACCAGGCCGGTGACCTGCAGCGCCAGCCAGTCGGCTGCGCCCGAACCTTCGAGGTTGAAGCGCGAGAAGCCGGGCAGATCGAGGATGCCTGCAGCGTCGCGCACGGCGAGGCATTCCTCGCGCACGGCGCGCTGCCACGGCCCGTCACGGCGGAAGGTCAGCGTCGCTTCCTCGGAGGTGTCGTCGCCGGGCCTCGCATACCAGGTGGCGCGTTCCCAGCCATTATAGGCGTCGAACTGGCCGCCCAGCGCCTTGACGCGCTCATGCAGCGGCGAAAGCTTGCGGTTGCGCCCCTCCGGCCAGGCATGGCGCGGGAACTGGATGGCGTATTCGTTGCCGTAGATCTCCATCCCCTTGGCGACGCAATAATCGGGTGCCGAGGCGAAGCTGGTGAAGCGGCGCGGGTCGCAAGACCACATGTCCCATTCGGTCTGGCCCTCCGTGACCCATTCGGCCAGCACCTTGCCGGCGCCGCCGCCTTGCGCGATGCCGAAGGTGAAGACGCAGGCCTCGAAGGCGTTGGGCACGCCGGGCATCGGCCCGATCAGCGGGTTGCCGTCGGGCGCATAAGGGATCGGCCCGTTGATCACCTTGGAGAGGCCGGCCGTGCCGAGGATCGGCACGCGGGCGACGGCGTCGGCGAGATAGTGCTCGAGACGGTCGAGATCGTCGGGGAAGAGCTGGAAGGAGAAATCCTCCGGCATCGGATCGTTGTGGGTCGCCCAATGCGCGCGGCAATTGCGCTCATAGGGGCCGAGATTCATGCCGCTCTTTTCCTGGCGCAGGTAGTAGGAGGTATCGACGTCGCGCAGCAGCGGCAGCTTATGGCCCTGCTCCTTCGTCCAGGCGGCGAGCTCAGGGATCTCCTCAAACAATATGTACTGATGGCTCATCACCATCATCGGCACGTCGCGGCCGAACATCTTTCCAACCTCGGCGGCGCGGTAGCCGGCGGCGTTGATGACGATCTCGCAGCGGATTTCGCCTTGCGGTGTTTCGACCACCCATTCGCCGTTCTCGCGGCGCACGCCGCTGACCGGGCAGAAACGGATGATTTTCGCGCCCATGTCGCGCGCGCCCTTGGCCAGCGCCTGAGTCAGCTGCGCCGGGTCGATGTCGCCGTCGCTCGGATCATAGAGCGCGCCCTTCAGCTCATGCGTCTCGATGAAGGGGTAGCGTCGCTTGATCTCGTCGAGGCCGACCACGTCGATGTCCATGCCCTGGTAGCGGCCCATGCCCTTGGCGCGCTGGAATTCCTGCATGCGTTCGCTGGTGTGGGCGAGTCGGAGCGAGCCGGTGACATGGTAGTTCATCGGATAGTCGACGGCCCCGGCCAGGCCCCGGTAGAGCTCGGTGGAATAGCGCTGCATGTTCATCAGCGACCAGGACGAGGAGAAGGTCGGCACGTTGCCGGCGGCATGCCAGGTTGAGCCAGAGGTCAGCTCGTTCTTTTCCAGAAGCACGCAGTCTGTCCAGCCCGCCTTGCACAGATGATAAAGCGACGAGCAGCCGACGACACCGCCTCCGATGATCACCACGCGTGCCGTGGTCGGCAAACCGGCCATGTTTTTCTCCTCAAGTTCAAAGCGCGACATGTCGCGCTTTGCTTCCTTTGATGCATGCCGTTGCCCCAAAACCGCTGGACACTTTTGGGCGGCATGCAATGTTCAATATACCGGTGGTGAAACCACCCAGATCACCACGGCCGGCTCGGTGCCCGGATTGCGCCAGCGATATGGCTTGCCCTCGAAGCGAAACGAGTCGCCTTCGCCAAGCCGATGCCAGACGCCCGCGATCTCGATGTCGAACAGTCCAGAGACGATGTATCCGGCCTCCTCGGTCGGCCGAAGTGCTGCGGCCTTCATCTCGGCGCCGGGCGCGAACACCGAGCGCACTACCTCGAAACTACCGCCGAGATCGGGCGACAGAAGCTCCTCCACCAGACCCGTTTCGCTTGTGCCAAGCACGCGGCGGCGACCGGCGCGCACGATCACCCCACGTTCTTCCTCAGCGGGCACGTCATGACTGAAGAACAGGCTGATCGGCACATCGAAGAGATCGGCGAAGGCCCGCAAGTCGCCGACCGAAGGCACCGAGAGGCCGCGCTCGACCTGGCTGACCCAACCCACCGAACGGCCCAACTTGAGCGCAATTTCACTGAGCGTGAGGCCGCGCGCTTTGCGGAGCGCGCGGATGTCGCCGGCCAGCAGCCGGTCGCCATTGTCCTGCTCAGATCTGGCTGTGGTCGAGCTCAAAAGCTTCTCGTGAAAAAATCTGGATAAATTTCATGAGAGAATAAAATCATGAAAAAATCAAGGAGATTTTCATAGGCCACAAGATTTGCTTGCGCGTTTTCGGCGGTTGATGCAAAGCCTCGCACACGAGCGGCGAGTGGGGCGCCCGGTCGGAGACCAGTCTTAGTTCATAGTCTGCGGATGGTCGTCAAGGGAACCGGGTTGCGGGTTTCTGGCCATGCCGAAAGGGACGACCCATGCTTGAGAAGAACATCCGGATCGCGTCGGATGCGGAGATCGTCGATGAGGCGATCACGTCGCGCCGGTCGGTGCGCGCTTTCCTGTCCGATATGGTCGATGACAATACGATCCGCGCGATCCTCGCGGTCGCCGCGCGCGCGCCGTCCGGCACCAACATGCAGCCCTGGCGCGTCTATGTGACCAGGGGCGAGGTCAAGCAGCGCATCAGCGACGCGATCCTCAACTCCGGCATCCGCGCCGAAAAGGCCGAGTGGGACGAGTATCGCTATTATCCCGACCAGTTCTTCGAGCCCTATCTGACCCGTCGGCGCGCCAATGGCTTTGGGCTTTACGGCGCGCTGGGCATCGGCCGGCGCGAGGTCGACAAGATGCGGGCGCAGCACGACCGCAACTTCATCTTCTTCGATGCGCCTGTCGGCATGATCTTCACGATCGACCGGAGACTGAACCAGGGCTCGTGGATCGACTACGGCATGTTCCTGCAGAACATCATGGTCGCTGCACGGGGCAGGGGGCTGCATACCTGCCCGCAGGCGGCCTTCGCTCCTTACCATCGGCAGATCAGGCCGGTGCTCAACATTCCCGACGAGGAAATCGTCGTCTGCGGCATGGCGCTCGGCTATGAGGACACGTCCAAGCCCGAAAACGAGTTCCGCACCGACCGCGCTCCACTCGAGGACTGGGTTACCTTTGCGGAATAATGCCGGCGCAGGCCGCAGCTTGACCTGTCAGTCGGTGCTCATATGCGCGCCGTGGCCGCTGACATGGGCGCCGTCACGCGGCGTCAGCCGCAGGTAAGCCGACAGCGCGCAAAGCGTGATCAGCCCTTCGATGACGAACAGGATGCGATAGTCGTCGACGCTGGCCTTGCCGCCGCCGGCAAGCAGCGACAGCAGCGCGGCCGCAAGGCCGACGCTGATCGCCACCGCAAGCTGCCACAGGATGTAATAGAGCGCGCTGAAGCGGGCGAGCTGCTCCGGCGCGATGTCCGAATAGGAAAGATTGCCGGTCGAGGCCCATTGCACCGAGCGGAAGACGCCGAAAACAAAAATGTAGGCTAGCACGATCCAGGCCGGCAGGCTCTCCTGCACCAGGGCAAAGCCCGCGACCAGCAAGGCGACAATCGGGGTGTTGGTGACCAGCACGCGCCTGAAGCCGAGCCGGTTCAGAAGGCGCGGCATGAAGAAGCGCATGATCAGGGATCCGATCGCGGCGACGAAGGTCAGCGAGCCGGCCTGCACGGCGCTCATGCCGAAGCCGAGCTGGAACATCAGCGGCAGCAGGAAGACCACGGAGCTGAGGCCGATCGTGTCGAGGCTGCCGCCGGTAAGGAAGGAGATGCGGAAGGTGCGGATGCGCAGCAGGTTGAGGTCGAGCAGCGGGTTGCGGGCGCGCAGGCAGTAGAAAGCGGCAACCGCCAGGATGATGATCGCCAGGCCGAGCTCGATGCCGATCAGGCTGCCCGCGGCATCCTTCGCGGCAAGTGAGTCCATGCCGAAGATCAGAAGGCCCATACCGCTGCCGACGAGCAGGAAGCCCGGAAAATCGAACGGCGTGCGGACAGGCTTGGTCGTTGACGGAAACAGCGAGGCGGCTAGCAGCGCCGCGGTCAGCGCGATCGGGATGTTGATGTAGAAGATCCAGCGCCACGAGACATAGGTGGTCAGCGCGCCGCCGACCAGCGGGCCGACCAGCGGCCCGGACTGGCCGGCGAGCGAAATATACATGTTGATCTTGAGCGTACGGTCGCGCGGGAAGCTCGACAGGATCACGACCTGGCCGAGCGTGCCCATCAGCGCGCCGCCGCAGCCCTGCAGGGCGCGCGAGCCGACCAGCATCCAGATGTTTTCCGAAAGGCCGCACAGCGCCGAGGCGCTGGCGAAGACGAGCAGGGCGAAGCAATAGACGTTGCGCAGGCCGAAGCGGTCGGCCAGCCAGCCGCCGAGCGGCATGGTGACGATGAGGCTGGCGACATAAACGGTGATCAAAAGGCCAAGCTGGCTTGGCGGGCGGTCGAGGCTCTCGCCGATGCCCGGCAGCGCCGTGACCACGACATTCTGGTCGAGGCTCGTCATGAACACGCCGCAAGCGACGGTTGCCGGCAACAACATCGACGGACCCTCCGCCGGAGCAAAGCGGGTCCTGGCCATCGCCGAAGTCTCAACAGTCATGGAAGGGTATGGTCGAACTGGTTGCCTGAGCGGGCGTCTGCCTTGGCAAACGCCCGTGATTCCTTACCTATCGCGCCTGCTGGCCCAACGCTCAAGCAGCAGTTGGAGCCGTTCGTAGTGCCAGATAGCGGCTGAACCAAAGGTGTGTTGAGATTCAGGTGAGGCCGGCCTGCAAATGGCAGCTTCCTGCGCTTCCGGTGCTCACGTACTTTAGTACGCTCCGCTTCGGTTCTCGGAATCCGCCACTTTCGGCACGGCCTCACCTGAATCTCAACACACCTTGGATGCTCTACTGCACCTCATAGCCGACCTCTTCGCTGGCGTGGCACAAGGCCTTCCAGAACGACCGCGCGAAGGAGCGGAAGACGTAGATGTCGAACTGGTCGGCGCCTGTGCGCTGGATCTGGGCGAAGATGTCGTGATGGTTGGTCGAGCGGCCGGCGCCGAGCGGGAAGGCCGGCAAGGCGAAGTCGATGGCAAAAAACTTCGCCATCACCCATTCGGCCTTCGGGCCGGCGATGCGGATCGCGGTGCGGCCATGCGACAGGTCCGTGAGCGTGCCGATGGCCGGCGTGATGACGCCGGCCATCGGCACGCTCACGGACCTGTCGCATGGCCGCACCGCGATCCGCA
>NZ_RZSA01001350.1:0-1361 GCF_003998075.1 Mesorhizobium sp. M2A.F.Ca.ET.037.01.1.1
TCTGAACTTCGCCGAACAGCATCAGATCCCGGTGCCGAAGGACAAGCGCGGCGAAGCCCCTTTCTCGGTCGACGCCAACCTTTTGCACTCCTCCTCCGAGGGCAAGGTGCTGGAGGACCCGTGGAGCGAGCCGCCGGAATTTGTCCACCAGCGCACCGTCTCGCCGATGGACGCGCCCGATGCCGTCACCGAGATCGAGATCGAATTCCTCAAGGGCGATCCGGTCGCGCTCAACGGCAAGAAGCTGTCGCCGGCAACCATGCTGGCGGCGCTGAACGACCTCGGCCGCGACAACGGCATCGGCCGGCTCGACCTCGTCGAGAACCGTTTCGTTGGCATGAAGTCGCGCGGCGTCTACGAGACCCCCGGCGGCACCATCCTGATCGCTGCTCACCGGGCGATCGAATCGATCACGCTCGACCGGGGCGCTGCCCACCTCAAGGACGAGTTCATGCCGCGCTATGCCGAGCTCATCTACAACGGCTTCTGGTTCTCGCCCGAGCGCGACATGCTGCAGGCGATGATCGACAAGAGCCAGGAGGATGTCGAAGGCACGGTGCGGCTGAAGCTCTACAAGGGCAATGTCATCGTCACCGGCCGCAAGTCGAAAAAGACACTCTATTCCGATGCGCTGGTCACCTTCGAAGACGACCGTGGCGCCTACGACCAGAAGGACGCGGAAGGCTTTATCCGGCTGAACGGGCTTCGGCTGAGGACGCTGGCCGCGAGAAACCGCAAGCACTGATATTTTGCCGATACGGCAGCGATCAGACGACCCGGCGGAAACGCCGGGTTTTTATTTCAAATATCTAATATAGAAAAGTTCAGACCACTTCAGAGAAATTATCATTTGAACCTTTCCGCCGCTCTAACTAAGTTCGCCAGTGGGATGCGGGGAGTTTTCACAGTGAAAAATAGTATTTATCTTCTGGCTGCGGCAGCGTTGACGTTGATGACGTGCGGGCCCTCGCAAGCAGGCACGAAGCAGGCGCCTGAGGCTAATTTGGACGGGTGCATCTCCGCTGTCCATTTATGGAGCATCACGTTCACGCACGAAATCGCCTCGTTCATGGGCGTCTCGCAAGAGCGCATGCCGACCCTGTTCTGCCAGCGCCTTGCCGAAGGGATACGCAGCGGCCGGATCGGCTACTCCGACATAAACAGGGTGCAGCTTGATCAACCGACCGAAATCTGGTTGGTCATCAAGGGCAAGTCAAAGGCGGCGGCTGCGGCCACGCCGGCGCCGCGGAACTCTAGATTCCGTACCTGCTCAAATGTTATCACCGGCTCCTTCGAGGTTTCCGCTTCCGAGAAATGCCCCTTAGGCGGCAGCTACTCGCAAGCTGCCGGAGTCCCGACAG
>NZ_RZSA01001351.1:0-1357 GCF_003998075.1 Mesorhizobium sp. M2A.F.Ca.ET.037.01.1.1
CGACGGTCAGCATCGTCTCGGGCGTCTCGCTGGTTGCCGGAACGGTGACGCTGGGCATGTTCTTCTATTTCGCCCTCTATATGCAGACGCTGACGGGTCTCAGCCCTGCCGAAGTCGGCTTCCTGTTCCTGCCGGCCTCGCTGACGTCGATGGTCATCTCGATCGTCGCCGGACGGGTCATTGCCGCAACCGGACGCTACAAATGGATGCCGGTGGTGGCGATGGGCATGGGTGGCCTGCTGATGATAGGCTTTGTCTTCACCGGCCAGCACACGCCGATCTGGGTGCTGGCGGCGATGATGGCTGCATTCGGCATCTCGATGGGCCTGCAGTTCCAGGTGCTGATCGTGGCGATCCAGGCAGCCGCACCCTTGCAGGACATCGGAGCGGTGACCTCGCTGATCACGCAGGCGCGCACGCTTGGCGCATCGCTGGGCCTGGCGCTGAACGGCGCGGTGATGATCTGGGCCTTGAACCGGCAGACCGCGCAGCTTCCCGCTGACGCCGCCGCCTTGCTGCCGCAGGGCTTGAACGGGCTCACCCCGCACATCGCTTCGAGCCTGCCCGCCGCGATCCGCGAGGTGGTGCTCGATCATTACTCCAGCGGCTTCAACGTGATGTTCATCTGGGTGGCGGCGCTCTACTTCGTCGCCATGGGGCTGACGCTGCTGCTGGAGAACAGGGAGATCCCGAAGCGGGCCTGAGCCGCCGAGCCGGACGGAACTCGGACAGATTGAAGTCGCGTCAGCGCCTTCCCGATTTCAATTGAAATCATCCGGCTCTGGCGCCGGCCGCTCCGCCGGCCCGGTCGCCTGTCTCCTGGTCCTGCACCATCGAAAGCGCCGTGCCCGGCTCGCCTTCCCACAGGATAAGGCTGGCAGCGCCCACCAGTCCGGCGCGGTCGCCGAGCTCGGCCGGCACGATCGGCACGTCGCGATAGGCCTGCATTGCCCGCTCCTCGATCGTTGCCCTGATCCCCGGGGCCAGCAGGTCGAAGCCGTTGGCGAGTCCGCCGCCCATGACGATCACCTCGGGCGAATAGAGATGCAGAAGGTTGGTAAAGCCGATGCCGAGCCATTTCGCCTCCGCCTCGACCAGGTCGCGCGCCGCCGCGTCGCCTGTCCGCGCGGCTTCGATGACATGCCGGGCCGAGACGTCGCCGTCATTGGAGAGCCGCCGCAACTGCGAGCCGTCGCCGGGCGCGGTGAGCCGCGTCGCCCGGCGCCCGAGAGCGGTGCCCGAAGCGACGGCCTCGAAGCAGCCGACATTGCCGCAGAAGCAGCGATCGCCTTCTCCGGTGATCGTCATGTGGCCGATCTCGGCCGCCAGGCCGCGCCTGCCGTGATAGATGTGACCG
>NZ_RZSA01001352.1:0-1356 GCF_003998075.1 Mesorhizobium sp. M2A.F.Ca.ET.037.01.1.1
AGCCTTATCGACACCTTGCGCGCCGAAGCCCGCGCCGCGCCCGAAAGCGGCATTGTCGCCGTCATCAACCATGGTCGCCTGTGCGAAGGGCTGATCCCGCTCTGGGCCGGCGAGGGCGATCTTCCGACGCCTTCCTTCATCAGCGATGCCGCCGCACGCGGGCTCGCTGATGGCGAGACCTTCTACACCTGGCAGAAGGGCATTCCCGAGCTCCGGCAGGCGCTCGCGCGCTACTACGCCAGGCATTTCGGCAAGACCTTCGCCGAGGAGGAGTTCATCGTCACCGCCTCTGGCATGCATGCCATCCAGCTGGCCATCGACGCCATCGCCGGCGGCGGCGACGAGGTGATCTACCTCTCTCCCGCCTGGCCGAATTTCGCCGCGGCCGCCGGCGTGGCGGGCGCCGTGCCGGTGCCGGTCACGCTCGACGAGTCCGGCAATGGCTGGTCCTGCGACGTCGACAAGATCGCCTCGGCAATCACGCCGCGCACCAAGCTGTTGTTCATCAACACGCCCTCCAACCCGACAGGCTGGACCGCCGACAGAGAAACGCTCCAGGCGATCCTGGATCTTGCCCGGGCAAAGGGCCTTTGGATCATCGCCGACGAGATCTATTCGCTGTTCCACTACGGCCATGGCCGCGCGCCGTCCTTTCTCGATGTCGCCACGCCCGAGGACCGCATCCTGTTCGTCAACAGTTTTTCCAAGAACTGGGCAATGACCGGCTGGCGTGTCGGCTGGATCAAGACCCATCCCGCCTTGCAGCAGGTGTTCGAGAACCTGATCCAGTACTCGACCTCGGGCGTCGCCCAGTTCATGCAGCGCGGCGCTGTCGCCGCCCTCGACGAGGGTGACGGCTTCATAGCGGAACAGGTGGAGCGCGCGCATGCCGCGCGCGACCTCGTCTGCGGCATTCTCGGCGAAACCGGCAAGGCGCGTTTCACCGTGCCGCAGGGCGCCTTCTACCTGTTCTTCAGGGTCGACGGCCTCACCGATTCCCGAAAAGCGGCCTTCGACATCGTCGACAATGCCAATGTCGGCCTGGCGCCCGGCACCGCCTTCGGTCCCGGCGGCGAGGCCTTCCTCCGACTATGCTTCCACCGCCGCCTCGATCAGCTCGATGAAGCGGCGCATCGCCTGGCGAAATGGATGAAGACGGTTTGAGCCGAGCGTCGACGAAGCCCGGATTGAAACTCGCTCCGGTGAGTCAGCCGGTGTGACTTTCGAGAACCGGAGCGCAGCGGACATTCAGGTCCGTGAGCACCGGAAGCGCAGAAAGTTGCAGCGGATGGCCGCCGGAGTAGAGTTTAAACCGGGCTTCAGCCGCCTGACTTCGGCACCAGGAGGGGAATGATC
>NZ_RZSA01001353.1:0-1356 GCF_003998075.1 Mesorhizobium sp. M2A.F.Ca.ET.037.01.1.1
GGTCGTGCCCGGCCGTACCGTGTCGAGCACCGCATCCATGCCCTCGATCACAGCCTTTGCCGTGTCCGCGACGCGGGTCGGCGTCTTGCCGAGCTGCATGGTCCTGGCAAGCCCTGCGGCATAGCGGCGGCAGACGCCGGCGAGTTCCAGCGCGATAGTTTCGTCCTTTCCGAAACGCCGGTCGCTCCACATGATGTGGGGGGCGGAAGCGTTTTCGCCGCCGAGGATCGTCGGCGGCAGCGCCGTGATGTCGCCGGCGAAATCCGGGCTGCCGGCGATCTGCGCCGCCTGGATGGAAGCAATCGCGTCGCATTCGCGCACACCCGGCGCAATGACGTCATAGGCCCGCGCGACCGCCGCTTCTGCCAGTTTCGAGGCCTTGCGCAGATAGTCGATTTCCGGCGCCGATTTGACCGCGCGGATCCAGTTCACGAGCAGGTCGGCGTCGTGCCATTTGGCGTTGGGCAGTCCGGCGACGAGCCGCGCATGCGCCTTTGGCGAAAAATAATAGGCTTCGAGCTCGATGCCGATGGGACGGTTGCCCCAGCCCTTGGCGACGATCCAGGCCGCGATCCAGTCCATCGGATGCCGGTCGGCGCGCTGGACATGGTCCTCCGGGAAGCCGACGACGTTTTCCGGCTTCATCCAGGCCGTCAGCAGCCCGCCAGCCGCATCCATGGCGCGGCCGATCCAGACTGGCTCGGCATCCTCGATGGGAACAAGCACGACCTGCGGCGTGTAGAACGACCAGCCGTCATAGCCGGTGATGTAGTGCTGGTTGGCGACGTCGTTGACGATCAGGAGTTCGATGCCTCGCCTGGCCATCTCGGCGCGGATTTTTCCGAGCCGCCGCTGGTACTCTGCGCGGGCAAAAGGCGGTTCAATCATCTTTTCTCCTCATCGGATCGATCTGGTCGGGGACGAAGCCCTATCGTCCTACCATTGCGGTGGTTTTGAGCGACGACAATCGGCCAGGACGGTGCATAGGCAGGGCCTACCGAGCAGTCTCGGCTTGCCAGCCGCCGTGGTCAGTTCCACCTGCCTTGAACGAGCCGATGACCTGTTCGCCGAACAAAAGAGCGATTGACTCGAATTAAGTTGTAGGATGATATGTATCACCTGATATCAAGACATAAATCTCCATGACCGTTGATCGCCTCTCGCCGGAAATACTCAGCGCCATGGAAGGCGCCGTCGGCCGAAACGGCATTGCCGCCGAGCCGGCTGGAATGGCGAAATATCTGGGCGACTGGGCGGGCGATTATCGCGGCGAAGCGCTTGCCGTGCTGCGGCCCGGCTCGGTCGGCGAAGTCCAGGCTCTGATGCGCTTGTGCAACGAGCTTGGGCTCGGCATCG
>NZ_RZSA01001354.1:0-1355 GCF_003998075.1 Mesorhizobium sp. M2A.F.Ca.ET.037.01.1.1
GGCGAAGACGTCGGGGTGATGAGCAATTCCAGGAAAAGTGTGAGCCGTTTTCCGTCCGGAATTGCGTAAGGCAGGCGCCTTAAAAGCCTTGAAAGAGCATATCGAGCGCCGCCACGATATCGTCGTGGCGGCTCATGAGATTGGTTCGATTTTCGCCGAGTTCGGTTGCGGCAACCGTCGCGATTAGGTGGGTGGCCATCACCATCTTCCGGCCGTTGATCTCAAAGACCGGATGCAGCTTGCGCATTGGCGAAGGCGCCGAGGTCAGTGGCAGAAGCGGAACGACCACCCGCGTCTTGAAGTGGTCGAGCAGGTCGGACTGAACGTCGAGCAGATAGCCGCCTTCGATGCCGCTGGCGAAGACGTCATAGCGCGCCATCAGAATTGCCGATGTTCGGCGAGTGGGATGCCGTGCTTGTCGACATAGTCGTTCCAAGCGTCTATCGTCGCACGGTTCTCAAGCTTCCATAGCCGCGTTTTTTCCGCAGCAACCGCTTCCGATATACCGGCCTCCGCAGCCCGTGATACATTCACGTTGAGCCCCTTGGCTTCCGCCATGAGCTGCGAATCGATCGACAGATTAGCTGGCTGGCGATTTGCGTTCGTTGCAATCTTGCGCATGACAGTCACCTCGACATGCGCATACTTTATGCGCATCGGTGCGTCAGCGCAATGAGGGTGCTATCCCTCCATCTCCTCACGCAGTATCTCCAGCTCCAGCCACTCCTCCTCGAGCGCGGCGAGCGTCGTGCGCTCCTTGTCGAGCGCGGCGATGGTCTTCTGGAACGAGACGGGATCGCGTTCGTAGAAGGCGGGGTCGGCGATGTTGTTCTCCAGCCTGGCGATTGAGGCTGTCACCGCTTCGATCTTCTTGGGCAGGGAATCCAGCGCGAACTTCTGCTTGAACGAGAGCTTTTTCGCCGGGCCTTTGGGTGCGGCTTGTTCGGCCTTCGGCGAAGCCTCGGCGGCCTCGGCTTTCGATCTTGCCTTGCGGTCTTCCAGCTTCGAGCCGCCGCGCTGCGCCAGCATGTCTGAATAGCCGCCGGCATATTCGATCCAGCGGCCGTTGCCCTCCGGCGCGATCACGCTGGTGACGGTGCGGTCTAGGAAATCGCGGTCGTGGCTGACCAGGATGACAGTTCCGGAAAAGCCCGCGACCAGTTCCTGCAGCAACTCCAGCGTCTCCATGTCGAGGTCGTTGGTCGGCTCGTCGAGCACCAGAAGGTTCGCCGGGCGCGCCAGCACGCGGGCCAGAAGAAGGCGCGCGCGCTCGCCGCCGGAAAGCTCGCGCACCGGCGTGCGCGCCTGCTCCGGCTTGAACAGGAAATCCTTCATGTAGGAGACGACGTGGCGCC
>NZ_RZSA01001355.1:0-1351 GCF_003998075.1 Mesorhizobium sp. M2A.F.Ca.ET.037.01.1.1
ACATGATGTCGTTCTACATGACCGACTTCCTCTGCCGCCAGTTCGAGGCCTTCTTCATCAAGCCGCTCGGCCTCGACCGGCATCCCGAGCTGATCAAGGACTATTTCGGCAATTACGGGAAGCTGATCTATCTTGCCCAGACCGACGATCCGGAACTCGACAAGGTCGCCGAGAAGGCTGCGGTTATGCTCGGCCTCGCGTACGAGCGCCGCCGGACTGGCTATGGTGATCTGACGAGCGAACTGGCGCGGGTGGCAACCGGCGCCTGACGGCTTCACGCCTCCGCTTCGAGCGCCGCCAATACATCGGCGAAACTTGTCTTGCAGACGAAGCCGAGTCGCTCCCCCGCCCGCGAGGGATCGTAGACGCGGTCGATCGACGAAAACATCGTCCAGCCCTTCCTCGCATAGAGCCCGGGATAATCCGGGAAATAGCGCGCGACAACCGATGGCGCGTCGGCGATGAGCTCGGCGCAGTCCAGCGGCCGGAACGGAGTCGGCGCCGAGATGATAAACGTGTCGAACCCGAGCAGCGGAGCTGTCTCCAGCGCCGCGACATGAGCCTCCGCGGCATCCTCCACCGTCAGCCGGCGAAACAGCAATTCGTTGGCCTTGGTGTTGGCGTCGGACTGTTCGATGGCGTGCGCCATGTCGTCCGCTTCGGGAAAGAAGCGCGCGGTGCGCAGCACCACCACCGGCAGCCCGTGCTCGATATGGTAAAGACGGCAGAGATGCTCAGCGGAAAGCTTCGTCACGCCATAGATGTTGCGCGGCTCCGGCGACATCTCCTCCGTCAGCCAGGCGGCCTTGCGCGCGCCGCGCTGGAAGCCGGCGCGGATCGCCTGCGAGATCATCAGCGACGTCGTCGAGGTGAAGACGAAACGCTCGACGCCGCAGGCAACCGCCGCGTCGAGCAGGTTGAGCGTGCCTTGCACATTCGTCGCGACGAAGGCGCTGTTCTCAAAGTGCTCGATGTTTGGCTTGTGCAGCGCGCCGCTGTGAATGATGGCCTCGATGCGATTGTCGCGGACAGTTTCGAAGACCAGCTCGCGGTCTGCGACCGAGCCGACGACCTGCGTGCGCGCCGAGGTAACCGGATCGAGGCCGACCACCTCATGGCCGAGCACTTCCAGTCGTGGCTGAAGCGCGCTGCCCAGCCAGCCTGACGACCCCGTGAGCAAGATCCGCATCGATCGAACACCATTTTTCCGAGCCCACGCTGTTAAGCACGGATGACAGACGATCGCGAACCGGTAAGTTGTACGCCAGTGACGAAAAGAACTGTTCCAGCCATCGATTTGAGGAAACGATTTGATGACCCCTCGCCTGCTTTTTGCCGCTCTCGGCCTCAT
>NZ_RZSA01001356.1:0-1342 GCF_003998075.1 Mesorhizobium sp. M2A.F.Ca.ET.037.01.1.1
CTCATGCGCCGCGTCACGTTCGACCTCGATGTCCTCAGAACCTTCGTCACCGGCATGGAGCTGGGCAGCTTCGCCAAGGCGGCCGAACGGCTGGGACGCTCGACATCAGCGGCCAGCGCCCAATTGAAGAAGCTGGAAGAGCAGGCGGATACGCCGATCTTCCGCAAGGCGGGGCGCGGCCTGGCGCTGACCGAAGCCGGCGAAACCATGCTCGGCTATGCGCGGCGGCTGATCGAGCTCAACGACGAGGCGGCCTCCGCCATTCGCGACGTCGAGCTGGAAGGCTGGGTGCGGCTCGGCCTGCAGGAGGATTTCGGCGAGGCCGTGCTGCCCGACGTGCTTGGCCGCTTCGCCCGCGCCCATCCCAAGGTGCGCATCGAGGCGCGGATCGGACGCAGCCACGACCTCGTCGAACGCGTCCTGTCCGGCAATCTTGACATCGCGCTCGCCTGGCATGACGGCACCACCCTGCCCTACAGCCGCCACGTCGCCGATGTGCAGTCGCGCTGGATCGGCCCGGCAAAGCCGATCGAGGTCGGTCCGCGCAATGGCGAGCCGCTGCCGCTGGTGGTGTTCGAGGCGCCGTGCCTGTTGCGCACTGTCGCGACGGAAACGCTCGACCGCGCCGGCATGCCCTGGCGCATGGCATTCTCCAGCCCCAGTCTCGGCGGCATCTGGGCGGCGGTGGCGGCCGGCCTCGGCCTGACGATCCGAACCGATATCGGCCTGCCCGCCAATGTCAGGGCGATCGCGCCGGGCGTATTGGGGCTTCCCGCCCTGCCGATGATGGCGCTGCATCTACACCAGAAGGACGCCGAGCTCGACCCGGTCGCGGCGCGGCTGGCGGAGATTCTTTTGCAGGCGGCACTGGAGACATTGCCGGAGGGGGCGGAAACGAAAGGATTGCTTAGAGTGGCTTAGGTACCGCGCGGTTCGTCATCCACGGGCGGAGCAAGGAGCGAAGCGACGCGCGCAGACCCGAGGATCCATGCCGTGACTTAGAAGCGTCGCCACGGTACAGAATTCTGCACCGCTGCATTCCTCGGCCGACGTAACGGAATGGATCCTCGGGTCTGCGCTCCGCTTCGCGTCGCTCCGCCCGTGGATGACGAGGGAACTGGCGTTCGCGACAATCACGGACCGTCACCGCTTTTTCGCGCGGCCCGCGAAAGGATTGTCCGACGTCCGCAGCGCCATGCGGATCGGCACGCCGGGCATGTCGAAGGCTTCGCGCAGGCTGTTGGTGAGATAGCGGACATAGGATTGCGGCATCGCGTCGGGCCGCGAGCAGGAGACGACGAAGCCCGGCGGCCGGGTTTTTGCCTGGGTGACATATTTGATC
>NZ_RZSA01001357.1:0-1341 GCF_003998075.1 Mesorhizobium sp. M2A.F.Ca.ET.037.01.1.1
GTACAGTCTGCACGAACCTCGCCAGCTTGGTCGTGTCTGCCATGGCCTGGAGATCCCCGTCGCCTTTGGCTTTGTCGAAGCGAGCCTTGAGGAGATCGAAACCACCCGCGCGTGTCGCCCGCATGAGTTCGCCAAGTTCGGAATGCCCTTCGCTGCCCACGGTAGCGAGCGTCGCCATGCACCCATGGGGCAGATCGCAATCTCCACCCGTCATGGCCACGGCGGAGTCCTGAAGAAATGCCAGCGCCGCCTCTCGTGCCGTCGAGGCCTTCCGGAACCGCGTCCAGACCAAACCCTCATAGGTCGTGTAATAGTATCGGAGCGCTTCCGTGTAGAGCGTGTCCTTCGAGCCAAAGGCCGCATAGAGGCTCTTTGTTCCGATCCCCATCGCATCCGTCAGATCGGCGATCGAGGTCGCCTCGTATCCCTTGATCCAGAACAGCCTTGTCGCGGCTGCGAGCGCGGCCAGGCGATCGAATTCCCGCGGCCGGCCGCGTGTGGGGCGTGTCGGCATTGGGCTGTTCAGAGGAGCTTGAGTCTTATTATACATCGATCACTGCATAAATCAGTTGACGGCGCTTTGCAACGAGCCTATCGATTTATGCAGCGATCGCTGCATAAAAGGAACGGATGATGAATTTGCTTGGAAAACGGGCTCTGGTGAACGGTGGCTCACGGGGAATAGGGGCTGCGATCGCGATTGCGCTTGCCGAGCATGGGGCTGATGTCGCCGTTACCTATCAGCGCTCTGCCGATCGGGCCGCGACCGTGGTCGGTTCGATCGAGGAGAAAGGACGGCGGGGGCTCGCCATTCAAGCCGATAGTGCCGACCCGGAAGCTATCAGCCGTGCCGTCACCGAGACTGTCGATGCGTTTGGAGGCCTCGATATTCTGGTCAACAGCGCGGGCGTCGGAACGGCTGGAATGACGGCGGACCTGTCGCTGGTCGACCTGCAGGCCATGCTGGACGTTAATGTTCGCGCGCCAGTCCTCTTTGCCCAGGCAGCGATCCCGCACCTCTCATCAGGAGGCCGCATCGTCTCCATCGGCTCCTCGCTTGCCGAGCGTGTTCCATTCCCAGGGGTGACGGCTTACGCCATGTCGAAGTCGGCACTGCTGTCGTTCACGCGAGGCCTCTCGCGCGAACTCGGCCCTCAGGGCATTACCGTAAATTTGGTTCTGCCGGGTTCGACCGATACGGAGATGAACCCGGCCAATGGCGAGAATGCTGATTATCAGCGGAGCCTGACGTCGCTGGGCCGTTTTGGCGAGCCCCGTGAAGTCGCGAGCGCCGTCGCGTTCCTTGCCGGTCCCGCTGCAAGTCTGATTACGGGTGCGGTC
>NZ_RZSA01001358.1:0-1337 GCF_003998075.1 Mesorhizobium sp. M2A.F.Ca.ET.037.01.1.1
ACATTGTTGAACTCGCAGAATCCACCGGCTTCGCCATCGAAGCGCAGCACGTGGATATGTGTGGCATCGTCGGCGAGCAGCGTTTCGAGTTCCGCCCCGGGCATCCGCAGCCGCTGGTCCCATTGCACCGGTCCGCCAACCGCGCGGTAGAGATCGAGATAGCTGGAAGGATCGAGCCTTTCGCGCGCCACGATGGCGCCGGGCAAAGGTGACGTACGCGGCGCGCCCCGGGGCGGCGGGGACATCTCCATGTAGGTGACGAGAAGATCGACCATTGTCAGGCGGGGAGCGAGCGCGCTCAGAGCGGGTATTCGGCGTAGAATTCGAGCACGCGCTGCTTGAAGCTCTTGTCGCCGACGGCGAGCATATGGTCGCGTCCCTCGATGTGGAACGCCCTGGCATTGGGCATCAGGGCGGCGAGTTCGTCCGGCGAGCCGCCGATATCGTCCTGGGTGCCGACCGCGATCAGCGTCGGCTGGGCGATGCGCGCCATGTCGTCCTCGCTGAGCAGCTCGCGCGAAGTTGCGATGCACGCCGCGAGCGCGCGCCTGTCGCTGCGCGTCTGGTCTGCGAAGGCGCGGAAAGAGCGGCCGCGCGGATGCGTGTTTTGCGACGGGTCTTCCGCCAACAGCGCCGCCGCGATCGGGTCCCAGTCGCCGACGCCGTCGACCATGCCGATGCCGAGGCCACCGAACACCAGCGTCGCGACCTTCTGCGGGTCGGAAAGCGCCAGGAAGGCCGAAACCCGCGCGCCCATCGAATAACCCATGACATGGGCACGTTCGATGCCGAGGTGATCGAGCAGCGCGGCCGCATCGGAAGCCATCTTGGCCGGCGTGTAATCGGCCTCGTCGTAACTCTTTGACGACGAGCCATGGCCGCGATTGTCGAAGGCAATCGCCCGGTAACCGGCGTCGTTCAGCGTCTTGAACCAGCCCGGCGAGACCCAATTGACATAGTGGCTGGAGGCAAAGCCATGGATCATCATAACGGGGTCGAACTGCCCCGACGCCGGCTGGCGATCGAGATAGGCGAGTTCAAAACCGTCATGCGAAAGGAATTGCATCGGCAGAAACTGCTTTTCAGTTGGATCCGGCGCCGATGGCCGGATGGCGCAAAAAATCGCCTTCCTTGATGCCGTCCCTGGCGGCGGTGCCTGCCTTCAACTCAAGCACGAAGCGCACGGGCTGTCCGGGTGAGATGATCGCCTCGGACTCGGGCTCGCCGCGCTTGATCGCCTTGATCCGGCCGTCCTCGCCGACAAACACGAGGTCGAGAGCCATCGGCGTGTTCTTCATCCAGAAATCCACCTCATCGGTTCTGTCGAAGACGAACAA
>NZ_RZSA01001359.1:0-1331 GCF_003998075.1 Mesorhizobium sp. M2A.F.Ca.ET.037.01.1.1
GTCTTCAGATCCTGGGCGAGGCCGGCAACGGCGGTCGCGTTGGTCTGCGCCGTGCTGGAGGTCGACTCGGCGAGCGATTTGACGGCGCTCTCGGCCGCCTCGCGCGCCACGCTCAGAATGGAATCGCGCGTGCCGGCCAGCGACTTCTCGATCTCGTTTAGGCGCGGACTGATGTCCTCGAACTCGGGCAGCGGCGTGCCGGGCCTGGAAAGATGCGCCGATAGGCCGGCGACCTGCGCTTCCAGGCTGCGGATCAGCGCCGGATCGATGCCGGCGACCTGATGCGCCGACGATTCCAGCCGGCTGGAAATATCCTCGAGCCGGCTTTCGAGCCCGCGGATCGCCATATCGCTGGCGGGATCGGGCGCGCGCGTCTCGATGCGCTTGGCCAGAGCGGTGAAGCGGGCATCGATCGCTTCCATGATGCCGGCGCTGTCGTCTTGACGCATGCGCTGGTCGAGCCTATTCGCCACCTCGTCCAGCCGACGCTCCAGATCGTGGAACAACGCGTTGCTTTGTTCGATTGCGTCTCCCTGGCGGCGCTCGAGCAGCATCGACAGCGCGTCGAAGCGCTGCTCCAGGCCCTGGAAGATCTGGTCCGCGTCGGGCATGGCCGGCGCGCGGTCCATCTTGTCGGTGATGGAAGCGATCTGTTTGCCCAGACGCTCCATGGCCTGCTCGGGCAGATCGGTGCGGCCGGCCAGCTGGTCCACGCGGCTGGTGAGAAGATTGAGGCGGTCGAGGACCTCGGCGCCGGGCCGCGACTGCGCGACTTCTTCGATCTGCACCGCCAGCGAGGCCATGCGCTTCTCGATCCGGCCGAAGGTCTCGGGGTCGAAGGCATTGGCCTGCGCGGCTACCGTCGAGGCGACGATGGCGCGGGAAATCTCGTCCAGCCGCTCGTCGATCATGGCGAGCGTTTCGCCGCCGCGCGCGGTCTGCTGGCCGGCGAAGCGGTCGACCGCGCCGGCAAGCGTGCGCACCTTTTCCTCCAGCGAGCGCAGCGAAAGCGATTCCGGCAGGCTGTTGACGGCGCTGCTAATCTGCTCGAGCCGATCTGTCAGCACTGAAAGGCTAGGGCCTTCGGCGCGCTTGCGCTGGTCGGCGTCGACACGGTCCTCGAAAGCGCTCCAGCGGCGGTCGAAATCGTCCCAGCGGCGGTCGACCTTCTGCACGCTTTCCTCGCGCGCCAACGTGTCCAGCGCGCCCTTCACCTGTTCCAGTTCCAGCCGCAGCAGATTGACGCTGCGGTCATCACTTTTTTCGGCGAGCGACTGGATCGCTCCCGAAAGCCGCTCGAATTCGAGGCCGAGCTCGGCGCTGCTCTTGTC
>NZ_RZSA01000135.1:0-9858 GCF_003998075.1 Mesorhizobium sp. M2A.F.Ca.ET.037.01.1.1
CTCTCAAACCACCGCGCGGCTTCTGTCCGTCGGGCAAGCCGACATTGGATTTGAAGCAACCACCGACGTGGTCTTCGGGGCTGAGCAAGGGCTTCCCATAGTCTCGGTAGGTGTTTACGCGCAACACAACAACTGGGGCCTGTTCGGCCGCCCTGGCGAGCCGGTAAAGCTCGAGGAGCTCAAGGGCAAGTCAATCGGGATCTTCACCGACTCCTGGACGAAGGCCATGATGCCTTTCGTCTACAAGGCAGGTGGGATTACCGAAAATGACGTCAAACTGATCATTGCCCAGGACAGCGACACACCGCTGCTCCTAGCCGGAAAGATCGATATCGCAACTAATACGTCGAACTATCTCGTGCCCACCGTCCAGACCCAACTGCGGAAGGATCCGACCGCCCTGGTCGGCAAGGAAGCAGGCGTGCCCGACATCCCGATCTGGGCCTACACGGCCAGCACGGAATATCTGTCCAAGCATGGCGACAGCGCGAAGAAATGGATGAAGGCCACTGTCAAGGCGACCCAGTGGGCCGCCGAATACCCGGACGAAGCGGCGCAGATCGTGACCAAGGCCTATCCGGACAGCGGGACGCTGGAATACAACACGCTTGGCTGGAAGGCGCTCGTCCCCATCCTGAGTGGCCCCGACGGCTACCTAGTCCAGAATGATCAGCACTGGCTGCCCCTGGCGCAGGCACTCAAGGATACGGGTCAACTGAAAGAAGTCCTTCCCGCGGACAAGTACTATACGAACGAACTCCTCAAATAGGCAGAGCCACGGTGCGGGAACAACGTTGGACGGCTGACCCTGTCCAACTCCGCTCCCGCCACTCCGATCAATGAATTGAACAACCACTATTCGATGCCGGCGCAGCCGGTGAGCGACCCGCCGCGAGCCAGGAGGAAAGATAATGGGTGTATTCAAAAGAATTGCCGTAGGGCTGCTGCTTGCGGGCCAAATCGGTGTCGCTCACGGAGCCGATCTCCAGACGGTGCGATTTGCCTGGGCTTGGCCGTCCCCGGATTTCACGATGATTCCCATCGTCGTTGCCAACGCCAAGGGCTTCTATCAGGCCGAGGGCGTGAAGACGGAAATCATCATGCCGCCGGACTCGCAGACAACCGGTCGCCTCCTGGCTGTCGGGCAAGCCGATATCGGCTTTGAGGCCACGACCGACGTGGTCTTTGGCGCCGACCAAGGCGTGCCCATCGTATCGGTTGGCGTATTCGCACAGCATAACAATTGGGGGTTATTCGGTCGCCCTGGCGAGCCCGTGTCGCTTGGCAATTTGAAGGGCAAATCGATCGGTGTGTTCGCCGATTCCTGGACGAAGGCGATGATGCCCTTCGTCTACAAGGCAGCGGGGATCACCGAAAATGACGTGCAGCTCATCACCGCGCAAGACAGCGACACACCGCTGCTTCTGGCTGGCAAGATCGATATCGCCACGAACGCATCCAACTTCATCGTTCCCACGATTAAGCTGCAGCTCAACAAGGAACCGACCAGCCTCATCGGCCCCGAATGCGGCGTCCCGGACGTGCCGCTGAGCGCCTACACCGCAAGTAAGGATTTCGTCGACCAGCACGCTGATCTCGGTAGGCGGTGGATGCGCGCGACCATGAGGGCGACCGAATGGGCCATGGAACATCCCGACGAGGCGGCAGACCTCTTTTCCCAGGCCTATCCCAATTCGGATTCCCGCGAATTCAACAAACTAGGCTGGGCAGCGACCATCCCACTGCTGTCAGGGCCCTCGGGCCTGATGGTCCAAACCGATCGCCACTGGCTTCCAATCGCCCAGGCGCTGAAGGACACCGGCCAGCTCAAGTCCATCCAGTCGGCGGACAAGTACTACACCAATGCGTTCCTGAACTAATCCCCCCTGACCAACCCCTCACACATGGCGCCGGGAGGCCTCTGGCCATCCGGCGAGGAGACAACATGCCCAAACATCGTATCGTTATTGACTGTGACCCCGGCGTCGACGACGCGGTGGCGATCCTGCTCGCATTCGCTTCGCCGGAGATCGAGGTCCTCGGCATAACGACGGTCGCCGGCAATGTTCCGTTGGAATACACCACGCGAAACGCCTTGCGGATCTGCGAACTCGCCGGACGGACTGACGTCCCGGTCTTTGCCGGCTGCCGGCACGCCATGTTCCCCACCCCTCCGCGCACATCTTCGGTCCATGGAGACGACGGCTTAGGCGATGTCGGTATTCTGGAGCCGTCGCGTCAAAAGCACCCTCTACACGCTGTCGACTTCATCGTAGAGACGATCTTGAAGAACCCGGGCGAGATCACGTTGTGCGCGATCGGGCCGCTAACGAACGTTGCGCTCGCCCTGGTCAAGGAGCCGGCGATTGCCTCGAAGCTCAAGCAGATCGTGTTCATGGGTGGGGCGGCTTTCTGCCCAGGAAACACTACGCCAGCGGCCGAATTCAACATCTGGTTCGATCCGCTCGCCGGGCAGATCATTCTCAATTCGGGCGCACGTTTGGTGATGTTCGGTCTCGACGTCACCAATAAGGTCATCGTCACTTCGGATCGGGTCGGCGTCCTGCAGAACGGAGGATCCGAGATTGCGCGCCAGGCGGCGTCCATGATGGTCAACTATGGCGGCAAGGATCCCGCTCTCCATGATCCGTGCGTCACCGCTTTTCTGATCGACCCTTCACTCTTCGATGGAGTTCACGCAAAGGTGGAGATCGATTACGCGTCGTCGCTCAATCGCGGCCGCACGGTCGCTGCAATTTCGGAGCGTCATCGGGAGAACGCACCCGCGAACTGCTACGTTGTTACAACCGCAGACGACGTGAAGTTATTCGACCTCCTGAACCAACGCCTACTCTCCCTATAGAGGTCATCGCGACGGAAACGGAGGCAACAAGATGATTGCTGTTGTGGGGCCAATCAATCTGGATTTCGTTGTCTGCCCAGTTCGGCAGCCGGTTTCCCACCGTCTGTTCCCGCCGCTTAAAAACCGCCTGGCTAGCTCAAGTGAGCGCTGGCCAGGAGGCGGCCCTGAAGAGATGCCCACCGTCCCTCCCACGGTCGGGTGTCTCTCAGGGTTGCGAATGGCTGTGACGCCTGGCCCCAACCGTTCATGACAGAAGGACCCAGTGATGATCATCGTTCTTGGATCGATAAACGCAGACCAGATCGGTGTCGTCGACCGTCTTCCGATGCCTGGTGAGACCGTCCTGGGTAGCTCATTTCGTACGGAGCCTGGCGGCAAAGGAGCTAACCAAGCGCTGGCCGCGCGGCGAGCGGGGAGCGAGGTCGCGCTCTTTGCCGCAGTCGGTAACGACCCCTTTGCCGAAATAGCACTGACGTTGTTGCGCCGTGACCGGGTTGACTTGGCGGGAGTACGAATGGCACGCGTGAATACCGGCATTGCCATGATCGTGGTGGACGCTGCGGGAGAGAACCAGATTGCGGTACTCTCTGGCGCCAACGCAACAGTAGGGGAGCGCGAGGTTCGACAAGCACTCGATAAATGTTCGGACGAGGACTTGTTGTTGCTTCAACTGGAGATTCCGGTCGACGCGGCCCGACACGCGCTTGAACTAGCTAAGGAGAGGGGTCTTCGCTCAATCCTCAATGTTGCGCCGTACGTCCCGGAAACTGGGTCATTGGCAAAGTTGGCCTCCATAGTTGTGGCCAATCAGAGCGAGTTCGAACTGTTACTTGGCCTTAAGCCCGTGAATCTGGACGACGAGGTTCTGAAACTCGCCGCATAGAACGGTCAAGTCGTCGTGGTTACCCTCGGCAATATGGGTGCCGTTGTTAGCGCCGGCGACAAAGTCGTTCGTGTTTCCGCGCCCAGTGTCCAAGTGGTCGACACAGTCGGAGCCGGCGACACCTTCTGTGGGTACCTCGCGGCAGGTATTTGCGAGGGAGAGTCGCTCGATTTGGCGGTCCGGCGAGCGGTTGTAGCGGCGAGCATTGCTTGCACTTCTGCGGGAGCCCAGCCCGCTATCCCGCAGGCCGCTGAGGTCGAGTGTATGATGCGGTAGCGAAAGGTCATCTTGATGGCGTGTCCACCTGTGACACGCTTCTCAAGGAATAGCGCGGTTATTCTCGGCGACACGATAAAGATTTGAATGGATTGACATTGGAGGCTTCACTGCCTGGGGCGATGTTATCCTCAGCCTTCTGCAATGTAGATCAGGTATGCATGACGTCTTCCGCAGATTTGTTGAACAAATAACGGACAGCGCTGACGCAGTTGATCTCCGCAATGCCTTGGCCGATACGGCCTTGTCGCTCGATCTGCCATCATTTGCGTACCTCTCGCCGTCGTCCCGGCTGGATCGAGCGACAAATCTGCTGTCCACCTATCCACAGCCTTGGACATCTCACTACCTTCACAGGCGTTATGAAGAGGTGGATCCGGTGATCCATCAGGCGAGTAGTAGCCAGGAAACTTTCAGCTGGGGTGCAGACGACAGTGATACAGGATTGTCAGGGGTACAGCGACAGTTGATGGACGAAGCCGCGCATTTCGGCATCCGTTGCGGCTTCACTGTTCCGGTCCATGATCATCGAGGTCTTTTTGCTGCGCTGACCTTCGCCTCCGATGAAAGGCAGCCATTGTTCTTCCGTGTGATCGAGCGATACGAACAGGCCCTCCAACTCATCGCTATCTTCTTCCACATTCAGGCGCGTCGCAGGCTGACGGCTGACCGGCTTGTGGACGGAGTTGCTTTGTCCAGGCGGCAAATTCAGTGCTTGCAATGGGCTGCTCGCGGCAAGTCGGATTGGGAGATCGGCCGCATTCTGGGAATTAGTCAACGCACCGCCGCCTTTCATCTCGACAATGCCAAGAAGAAGCTGGGCGTGCGAACCAAAACCCAGGCCGCGATCCGGTTCGCAGTATCGAGACCGACAGATCTGACCTGACGGCCTCATCAAGCTGTATGCATGCACAGGTTGTGGCGACAAGGACCTTCGCCTCCAATCGCGATCGATATTTATCGCGAGGAGAAGGTCACTATGATGCAGTTAATCACCCCTGATTGTTACGCGGATTTCGACGACGAGCTCAAGGAAATGCATCGCTTGCGTCATCGCGTTTTCAGGGATCGCCTGAATTGGGATGTGTCCGTCAGCGGTGGCTACGAAGTCGATCCCTTCGATGCGCTGGGACCCTGCTATCTGCTGCTGAGAGCATCGACCGGGCGCATAGATGGCTGTGTGCGCCTGCTGCCAACCACTGGATCGACAATGTTGCGTGACAGCTTCTCCATTCTGCTTGGAGACAACCCAGCGCCGGAAGATCCTCACATCTGGGAAAGCAGCCGTTTCGCACTCGATATTCCGCCGTCCGCGCCGAAACAGGCCGGTATTGCGCTCGGTACCTACGAGCTGTTCGCCGGCATGATCGAGTTCGGTCTGTCGCGCGATCTGGGGAGCATCGTCACTGTGACGGACTTGCGCATCGAGCGGATCCTGCGTCGCGCCGGCTGGCCGCTCGAGCGTATCTCCGATCCGCAGACGATCGGCAATACGCGCGCCGTCGCAGGTCATCTCGACGTCTCGGCCGGAAGCCTGGATGCCATCTACCGCAATGGCGGGATCAAAGGTCCCGTTTTGTGGGCGCCCGTCAGAAAGATTGCCTGACTTCGGGATGCGATCCCGCTTTCACTTGGATGTGGTGCCATGAGTGAGACGAACTCTGGTCCAGCCTGGCCGGACTGGCAGGACGACCATGCCTATGCCTATTCCCTGCACCTCACCAGCCGCGGCTGGGCCTGGGAGCTTCTGAGGCGCAATCCGGGTTTTCAGAATGATCTTCGCGCTGTCTCGCAGCGCGTTGATCTCTCGCGATCGGGGATTGTGGACATCATCAGGATCCCGGCAAGCGAAAGTGATCTCTCCGCTTGGGGGATTCTCTTTTGCAAGCTCGATTGAGAGTTCTGCGAACGTCTTTTGGTCTCCTCGTGAATGTCCGCATGTTCTTGCGGCTTCCGCGGAACCTGCATCGAGATTGCGCGACAATGACGCGTTTGATCTCTCCCGTGTCGCCAGTCAAATCTCCATCTTGGTGAGTGCGGACGAATGGCAGAACGTCCTTTTCACAGAGGGTTTCAGGAACCTTCAACTGGCAGTCGTCGGGCAAAACGTCCTCGAGCCAGCACGTCTGACCGCGAACGTGCTTTGGCCACCAGCGGAAGTGAAGCAACGTCTGAAGGGTCTTGAGTGTTTAAATGCCCTCCGATCGACGGGACGGCTTCCACCAAGGTTCTTTCCGGCCGAGCCACGTGGTGCGCGGCTGCGGTTGGTTTTACGTGCGCTTGACGGCTTTATCGCCGGCGCGTCGCATCGCGAGATCGGCATTGCCCTGTTAGGGAAGGCACGTGTCGAACGGGATTGGGCGGATCCCGGGGACCACCTTCGTGACATTGTGCGCCGTGCGATCAAACGCGGGCGCGCGCTCATGAACGGTGGGTACAGGAGGTTTCTCCTGTAGCTGTCGTCTTCCACGACTTAGCCCGGGAAAAGTTCCTTGTACCCGCTGCTGATCAGCCAGTGTGTCCGGTTCAGATGGCTTCTCACTGCCTTGCGGGCACGAGCTGGCTCTTGCCCGGGGTCGATC
The DNA here is from genome assembly GCF_003998075.1 of Mesorhizobium sp. M2A.F.Ca.ET.037.01.1.1. NCBI lineage: Bacteria > Pseudomonadati > Pseudomonadota > Alphaproteobacteria > Hyphomicrobiales > Phyllobacteriaceae > Mesorhizobium > Mesorhizobium sp. M2A.F.Ca.ET.037.01.1.1. Next base: position 6,605 of record NZ_RZSA01000135.1, read on the forward strand.
CCAAGTATGGCCTGGGCCATCTCTTCCTCGCTGGCGTTGTCGGCGCACGCCTCGATGAGCCTCAGGTAGATCGCGAAATGCTCTTCGTCGTACGCGGTGAGGGTGTCCGCCCAAGGAACATTGTCCAGGATTTTTGCTTTCATTTTTCTATCGGCTCAGTTCCGAGCGTTCGACGTTCCACAGGGGACGCCCTGACGAGACGCCACTATAACGAATAGGAACGATCATTCCTAGAACGATAGTTCCCGTTCTGGTCCCTATCCAGCCATGGATCTCAAGGAGGTCATGGCGGTCAAAATGCGTCGCGTGCGCCATGATCAAGGGCTGACGCAAGAAGAGCTGGCGGCTCGTGCAGAGCTGAGCATGCGCTATGTGGGCTCGATTGAGCGTGGTCGGGTTTCAGCGAGTGTGACGGTCCTAGGCCGACTTGCGAAAGCCCTGAACGTTGATCCTTGCGAACTAATCAAGCCATAGCAACCTGATTGAACTCACTTGTTACCGGTCGAGAGCAGGCGCCTGCGCGCCTAGGCGCGCATCGGGTGCTCGTGAACCGAGCCCGCTTTTCTTCGACAGGCTCAGGCGGTCTCGGCCATCCGGCTTCGCCCCCTGGCGCGGGGCAGCCTTCGGCTGCTGACGGTCGCCGGCCTGTCGGCCGGCGTCTTTCTATTGTGGCCTTCCCCCTGGCGCAGGGTGGGCAGCACTCCCTTCTAGGCCCGCCGCGGCGTCCCGCAACCCTTCGCTTGTCGCTTTCGGGTCCTCCACTCCGTTCCGGTCCTGCTGATGCAGTCCGCCTCCGACGGCGGGCCTTTCCGGTCGCTTTTGCCGCCCACCCCGCTTCCGGGGAGGGCGCGCGATTGTAGAGCGGAGGACATCACGATGCGTGCAAACAACAAACGTTGCGGCAGCCGACAGGCTGGCGCAGACAGTGGCGGGCGCACCGGCGCCAGCCTTTATCAGGAAATCACCGACCGCATCATTGCCGAACTGGAGCGCGGCACCGTGCCATGGGTCAAGCCGTGGGGCAGGGCAAGGACAGGCCTCGGCCTGCCGCGGAATGCGGCCACCCAGCGCCGATATTCCGGCATCAATATCCTGATCCTGTGGGGCGCGGTCATCGAGCGCGGTTTCCCCAGCCAGAACTGGCTCACCTTCCGGCAGGCGCTTTCGCTTGGCGGCAATGTCAGGAAGGGCGAGCACGGCACCACCATCGTTCACGCTGACCGCTTTGTTCCCAAGAACGAAAAGCAACGCGCCGACACCGATGGCGACGAACCGCAGGCGGTGCCCTTCCTGAAGCGCTTCACCGTCTTCGATGTCGCGCAGTGCGATAATCTGCCCGAACATCTTTACGCCGCCGGCGAGCCTCTGCCTGAGCGCGAGATGGTCCCGCAGGCCGAGGCGCTCATTCATGCAACCGGCGCTGATTTTCGCATCGGCGGCGAGCGCGCCTTCTACATGCCCGGCAGCGACACCATACAGGTGCCGCCGCAGCCGGCTTTCTTCCACCAGATCGACTATTACCGGACCTGCTTTCACGAGCTTGGACACTGGACCGGCCACCCGAGGCGACTCGCGCGCGACCTGTCCGGCTCCTTCGGGTCCAACACCTATGCGCGCGAGGAACTGGTCGCCGAAATCGCATCAGCCTTCATCTGCAGCAGTCTCGGCATCGAGCCGAGCGTGCGCCATGCCGACTACATCGGCTCATGGCTGACGGTTTTGCGCGAGGACAACCGCGCCATCTTCCGCGCCGCAAGCCATGCCTCGAAAGCCGCCGATTTCCTGCTTGGCCGCAATGTCGATGTCGAAGGCGAGGCACATGCCGAAACCGCCTATGGGAGCGCGCAATCCTCACACGCGACCGCCTTGCGCCTCTGATGACGCAAAGCCGCGCGCAACCAACTCGACAGTTCTTTTGAGGTTGCCCTAACGCCGATGGCCGGCGTTGGCGTCGATCGTTCATCGGACCGAGGTTCGCAAAAAAAGAGGGCGGCATTGATGCCGCCCTCTCGTTGCGAAAGCTGCCAGAGCTGGATTAGAAATCCATGCCGCCCATGCCGCCCATGCCGCCGCCGCCCATGCCGCCAGGCATGCCGCCGCCAGCCGACTCCTTCTTCGGAGCCTCCGCGATCATGGCTTCGGTGGTGACCAGCAGGCCGGCGACCGAGGCCGCGTCCTGAAGAGCCGTACGGACAACCTTGACCGGATCGACGATACCCATGGCGATCATGTCGCCATACTCGCCGGTCTGGGCGTTGTAGCCGAAGGTCGCGCCCTTGTTCTCAAGGATCTTGCCGGCAACGATCGATGCTTCCGCACCGGCGTTGGCCGCGATCTGGCGGGCCGGAGCCTGAAGCGCACGACGCACGATGTTGATGCCGGCGGCCTGGTCGGCATTGACGCCGGTGGCCTTGATGTTGGCCGAAGCGCGCAGCAGCGCGACGCCACCACCAGCAACGATGCCTTCTTCGACGGCCGCGCGGGTCGCGTTGAGGGCGTCATCGACGCGGTCCTTCTTTTCCTTGACTTCGACTTCCGTCGCACCGCCGACGCGGATCACCGCAACGCCGCCGGCGAGCTTCGCCAGACGTTCCTGCAGCTTCTCCTTGTCGTAGTCCGAAGTGGTCTCTTCGATCTGCTGCTTGATCTGGGCAACGCGGCCCTGGATCTCGGCCTTCTTGCCGGCGCCGTCGACGATGGTGGTGTTCTCCTTGGAGATCGACACCTTCTTGGCGCGGCCGAGCATGTTGAGGCCGACGTTCTCGAGCTTGATGCCGAGGTCTTCCGAGATGACCTGGCCACCGGTGAGGATGGCGATGTCTTCCAGCATGGCCTTGCGGCGATCACCGAAGCCCGGCGCCTTGACGGCGGCGATCTTCAGGCCGCCACGCAGCTTGTTGACGACCAGCGTGGCCAGAGCCTCGCCTTCGACGTCTTCCGAGATGATGAGCAGCGGCTTCGAGGTCTGCACGACGGCTTCGAGAACCGGCAGCATGGCCTGGAGGTTGGACAGCTTCTTCTCGTGCAGGAGGATGTAGACGTCCTCGAGCTCGGCAACCATCTTGTCGGCGTTGGTGACGAAGTAGGGCGAGAGGTAGCCGCGGTCGAACTGCATGCCTTCGACGACTTCGAGTTCGGTCTCGGCGGTCTTGGCTTCCTCAACCGTGATGACGCCTTCGTTGCCGACCTTCTGCATCGCTTCGGCGATCATCTTGCCGACCGAAGCATCGCCGTTGCCGGCGATGGGGCCGACC
>NZ_RZSA01001360.1:0-1330 GCF_003998075.1 Mesorhizobium sp. M2A.F.Ca.ET.037.01.1.1
TGTCCAGCGGATAGATGGGTAACACTTTGAACCGGATACATAGGTAACAGTTTTCTCTCCCTATGATGCGGTCGCCGCAGCGCCAAGCGGTCGGCTTGGCGCGGCGCTGCGGCGAACCAGTTTCATGTGCTTCTCATCGATGAAGCCGAGCGGATGGGTGTGGAAGCGCATCGTCCACTCGCCATCCTCGGTCTCTTCAATGGCAATCGGTTCGCCGGCCAACGTGGCCGAGACATAGATCTCGGTGCCCCGCCATTTGACCGCGCCGTTCTGGCGCACGCCGCGCACCGCTGCCTCGGTCGGATAATCGGGTTCAGGGGCTGTCTTCGGCATCGGTCGGGTCGAGGGGCGGTAATGCTGTGCCGGGGTGTCCATGCCCAGCGCCTCGTGCGGACGCTCCTCATTGTAGCTGCGCCGGAAGTTCTCGAAGGCCCTGGCTTGAGCCGCTTTGTCAGCCTTCGGTGCATCGGCCATCGGCAGCATGGTCAGATGGAAACGCTCATGGCGCCCGTTCTGCTGCGGCTTGCCTGGCTGGATGCGCTCCAGGGCGATGCCGAGCTTAATGAAGCGCACTGCCAGCGGCGTCAGCCCTGTGACGCCGGCCGACGCAAAGGGTGGGCCATTGTCGCTTCGAATGCGATCCGGCAGACCGTTTTCCTCAAACAATCGCTCAAACACCGGCCACGCCTCCTCGTCGGCCGTCGAGCCCGTCGCCTCGAGCCCCAGCAGGTAGCGGCTCAATGCATCCATCACCGTCAATGGCTCGCAGCGCCAGCCGTCACGGGTCCGGAACCAGCCCTTGTGGTCTACCGTCCACACCGCATTCGGCGCCGCAGGCTCCGGCCATGGCCCATTGCCCACAGCCCGCCAGCGCCGGCGCCGGCGTCCCACAAGACCATGCCGCTTCAGGATCTCGCCAGCTGTCGAGACTGCCGGCCAGCCACAACTGGGCTCCGCCCGCTTCAGCCGCGCCATGATCTTCTTCGGCCCCCACAGCGGATGCGCTTCCTTCTCCGCCACGATCCGCTCCACCAGCTCGGCTGCCGTTGCTCGGCCGTGATCGAGCGGCGCCCGCGGCCGGTCGTGCAGGCCTTCCGGCCCGGTCTCCCGGTAACGCCCAAGCCATTTGTAGCCGGTCTTGCGTGAGATCTCGAAGGCCGCGCAAAGCTGCGTCATCGTCTCCTCGCCAGCTAGGCATTCAACAACAAAACGAAGCCGCTCATCCATGATGCCAGTCTCTCGCCAAACCATCGCCGGTCCTCCCGGCTGGCAAGAAAACTGTCACCCATCTAATCGGTCCATTCTGTTACCTATCTATCCGGTTCGGACA
>NZ_RZSA01001361.1:0-1330 GCF_003998075.1 Mesorhizobium sp. M2A.F.Ca.ET.037.01.1.1
AATCACCCCCGCCTCAAGGGACGGGGGTGACATGCGAGGGTATCGGAAAAAGGGGGTAGCCTTTCCCGGCCCTCACAAGCTCAGCAGACGATTCAGATCCTCCTCCGTCGCCTGCCGCTCGATGATGGTGCGGCCTTGCGCGTCGGTCATCTCGAAACGGCCGTTCTGGACTTCTTCCTTCATGCCGTTGCGGTGGACGACGGTGATCTTGTTGCCGTCGATCGAGAGCGTGTCGCCGGTTGCCGCGTTGGTATAGCTGCTCTTGCCGCCGGGATTGGCATGGCCCTTTCCGCTGTTGTTGCCTGGTCCCGCATTGGGGTTGCCCCCGCCGGCATTGCTGTTGTCGGAATTGCCGCCGGCGTTGCCGGAATTCGAGCCGCCGGCCGAGCCGGAGTTGGAGCCACCTGCGGAGCCGGAGTTGGAACCGCCGCCGGAACCCGAATTGCCGCCATTGCCATTGCCGCCGCTATTGCCGTTGCCGGCGTAGGCGGCGGACAACAGCTTTGTCACGTTGCCGGGCGCCAGCAGGCAGGGCGCGACCACAACCGCCAGCGCGACAGCGAGGCGCAGCGAGAGGTCGGCTAGCCTTTTGCGGGCGGGTTGGCGCATTCTTTTCCTTCTTGCCAGTTCCACCTCGATTTGCCGAAGGTCCGCTTTCGGCACGGGCACCGCGGAACCGGTCGCTTGACGGAGGCAAGGATCACATTCCTCCGACGCGACGAAAGCGGCCCACGACCCATGCTCCGGCCGATCAGACCATTTCCGCCGCCATGGGTGACCAATGTCGCAACAGCAGCAATCGCCGCAGCTTGAAAAAATTACCCCCGCACGGAGGCGGGGGTAAGGTGAGTAGCCAGATTCCATCGCAAGACGATCAGGACCGCAGAGACGAAGCAAAAGGTGGCAACCTGATTTTGCAGCGCTGACCTTCGGTCCCTTAAGATCTAATCCGGATAAAACCTCGCTCTCACAAACTGTGCTTTCACAAACTGTTCAGGCGATTGAGATCGGCCATGGTGGCCTTGCGGTCGACGATGGTGCGTCCGTATTTGTCTTCCATCCTGAACCGGCCCTTCTCGATCGTCTCCTTCATTCCGTTGCGGTGCGTGACCTGGATGCTGCCGGCGGTGGCCTCGACCTTATCGCCGGTCGCCGCGTTCACGTGGCTGTCGACATCGGCGGCGCTTGCCTGGCTGGCGCTGTTGCTCGAGCTGTTGTTCCCGCTGCTGTTGCCGTTACTGTTGCCGTTTCCGTTTCCGCTGTTTCCGCCGCTATTGCCGTTCCCGCTATTTCCGCCGCTGTTCCCGCTATTTCCGCCGCTGTTCCCGCT
>NZ_RZSA01001362.1:0-1329 GCF_003998075.1 Mesorhizobium sp. M2A.F.Ca.ET.037.01.1.1
CACCAAGGTGCGCGGCAAGAGCAATGCCGAAGCCCGCTCGATCGCCGAGCATTGGCTCGGCCGCGTCGGCCTCGCTCACAAGGCCGACAGCCTGCCGGCGGAGCTTTCAGGCGGCCAGCAGCAGCGGGTCGGGATTGCCCGCGCCGTCGCCATGGAGCCGAAGATTCTGCTGCTCGACGAGATCACCTCGGCGCTCGACCCCGAGCTCGTCGGCGAGGTGTTGGCCGTGGTGAAAAGCCTCGCCGAGGACGGCATGACCATGCTGATGGTGACGCATGAAATGGCCTTCGCCCGCGACGCCTCCAGCCGCATCGTCTTCATGGCCGATGGCGGCGTCTCGGCCGTTGGGCCGCCGAAGGAGGTTCTCGCCGCCGAGACCACCAATGAGCGGCTGCGCACCTTCCTGGCGCGTTTCCGCGCCTCGCATTTCTGAAAGCGGATGGCTTTCGCCATCCAAGGAGTACCATTCCATGTCGCCTTACGAACGGCTCGCTGAACTCGGCCTGACCCTGCCCGAGCCGCCGACACCCATCGCCAATTTCGTAACCCATGCCGAGAGCGGCCGTCTGATCTTCCTTTCGGGCCAGGGACCGCTGCGCGCTGACGGCACGCTGTGCACCGGCAAGGTCGGCGACAACGTCACCGTCGAGCAGGCCTATGAGCATGCCCGCCTCACGGGCCTCAACCTGCTTGCCGTCATGCATGCGGCGGCGGGCGACCTCAGCCGCATCGTGCGCGTGGTAAAACTGCTCGGCTTCGTCAACGCAACCCCGACCTTCAGCGACCACCCCAAAGTGGTCAACGGCTGCTCGGACCTTTTCGCCGATGTCTTCGACAAGATCGGCGGCCATGCCCGCTCGGCTATCGGCGTCGGCTCGTTGCCTGGCAACATCACCGTCGAGATCGAAGCGGTCGTCGAGATCACCGCCTGATTTTAGGAGTTCGCCCTCATGAAAACCTATTCCGACGCCGGCTCCAACACCACAATCCGCGAGCGCCTGGGCCTGAGACCCATCATCAACGTCTCCGGCACGATGACGGCATTGGGTGCTTCGATTATCGTACCCGAGGCGATCAGCGCCATGGCCGAGATGGCCTCGCAATGGGTGGAGATGGACGATCTGCAGCGCGCCGCGAGCGCAGTCGTCGCCCGACTCACCGGCGGCGAGGCCGGCTTCATCACCGCTTGTTGCGCCTCAGGCATCACCATGGCGATCGCCGGCGCGATGACCGGCACCAACCTTCTGGCGATCGAGCGGCTGCCGGACGACACCGAAGGGCTGAAGTCTGAAGTCGTCATCCAGCTCGGCCATATCGTCAATTACGGCG
>NZ_RZSA01001363.1:0-1320 GCF_003998075.1 Mesorhizobium sp. M2A.F.Ca.ET.037.01.1.1
CACCGGCCCCATGAAAGTCTTGTAGTAGAAGCCGGCAGACAGGATCTTGCCGCCAAGCTGGTTGATTGCGCCGATGTCCCAGGCGAGCGACGGCGTGCGGTTCTGGCTGACGGCGACGAGCCCATCATAGATCTCGACCATGGTGGCCGGAATGTTCGGCTCGCGCACCTCGCCGCGCAGCACCGTCACCAGCGCGTTCGGCTCCTCGACGCCGGCGGAAAGCAGGCCGCGCGGGCGATGGTATTTGAACGAACGGCCGAACAGCGTCACGCCATTGGCGAGCAGCGCCGAGGCCAGCGTGTCGCCGGCATGACCGGTGTAAGGCGCGCCGTCGAAGGTGAAGCGGATGGTGCGCAGCCGGTCGATGCGGCCGCCGGTCTCCGTGCGGCGCGGGCTCACGAACGGCCCTCCGCCCTGTTGTCGGCAGATTTGTGGCCGCCACGGGCGAAGGCCGTGCTCAGGATCTCATGCGTGATGGTGTTGCGCACGACCCTCAGATGCGAACGGCAGCCGCCGGAATGCTGCCATATCTCATTGTGGTCGCCGGCCGGATTGAGCCGGTCGTAGACATAGGCGTTCCAGGCGTCGAGATCTTGCGAGGCCGGCTGCGGCCGCTGACGGTTGCCGTCGCCCTGATAGGTGAATTCGATGACATCGCGCGGCCCGCAATAGGGACAGGTGATCAGCATTTTCTGGTATCTTCTTGTTCAACCATGATCTTTTCCAAAAACCGGTCCCCACTTTTTGGGATTATGGTTCCCTAATGCAGCCGCGGGTTCGCGCCCTGGCCTTTGTCGTCGATGATCAACCCGCGATAGAAGCGGTCGAGCGTGAAGGGCGCGTTGAACTCGTGCGGCTCGTCCTTGGCGATGGTATAGGCAAAGCACCAGCCGGAGGCGGGCGTCGCCTTGAAGCCGCCGTAGCACCAGCCGCAATTGAGGTACATGCCCGGCAACGGGCCGGTGGTGATGATCGGCGAGCCGTCCATCGTCATGTCGCACAGCCCGCCCCAGGAACGCAGCATGCGCACCCGGGCGAGACCCGGGAACAGCGCCAGCATCTCGCTCATCACCTCATCGACGATCGGCAGGCTGCCGCGCTGGGCGTAGCTGTTGTAGCCGTCGAGGTCGCCGCCATAGACGAGGCCGCCCTTGTCGGACTGCGAAATGTAGAAGTGGCCCATGCCGAAGGTGAGAACGGTATCGATGACCGGCTTCAGCGATTCCGAGACGAAGGCCTGCAGCACATGGCTTTCGATCGGCATGTGCGAAATGCCGGCAAGCTGCATGACGTGACCGGTGCTGCCGGCAACGGCAAGTG
>NZ_RZSA01001364.1:0-1318 GCF_003998075.1 Mesorhizobium sp. M2A.F.Ca.ET.037.01.1.1
GCCGGGGGGAACGTAAAGCGCGACCGAGCCGATCGGCGTGTAACGGTCGCCGGCATAGGCGCCGGGGCGGACTTCCTTGAGCCACATCGTCTCGGGACGCTGCTCCTCGTGGAAATGCCTGATGTTTGTGATGCCGAAGCGGATGCTGTCGATGACATCCTTGTCGACCTTGCCGAAGGCAGCGTCGAACTCAGCCTCCGAGACCTTCAGATTACCCGCGGCCACATCGGCCTTGTCCAGATCCCGGACGAAGCGGAGCAGCGCCGAGTCGCCTTCCGTCCTGACCGCATCAAGAATCGGGCGGACCTTCTCGACGAAGACCGAGAGGTCGGCCTCGGCGCGCTTCAGCAGGCTCGCCCGCTGTTCGGCGCTGGCGGATGAGAGGTCGTGGAAGCTGATCTCGGACATGGCTGCTCCTCAGAAACGCGGGAAAAGTATATACATGTACGTATAATGCTCGCCAGTATTTTTCTGCGTCCGCAGGGTTGGTCGGCCACGGCAAACCGCATCAGATCGAGGCAAGAAAGCCCCCATCCACCGGAAAGCACTGACCCGTGATGTAGGATGAGGCGTCCGAGGCCAGGAAGACAGCAATGCCGTGCAGGTCCGAAAGGTCGCCGAAGCGATGCTGCGGGATCTTGGCGAGCATCGATTGCTGCCACGCCTCGTCGGCGTAGAACACCTCGGTCATCGCCGTCCTGAAATAGCCAGGAGCAATCGCGTTGACCCTGATCCCGAGACCCGCCCACTCCGCCGCAAGCGCCCGCGTCATGCCGAGCAGGCCCGACTTCGACGAACCGTAGGGCACGGCCGTGGGGATGCCGACCTCGGAGGTCAGCGAGCACAAATTGATGATGGCGCCGGGCCGTCCGGCATCGCGCATGTGGCGGGCGGCGGCCTGAGCGCAGAAGAAGGCGCCCTTGAGGTTGGTGTCGACAATCCTGTCCCAGAGCGCTTCATCGACATCGAGCGAAGGCCTGACCTCTTCCATGCCGGCATTGTTGACTAGGATATCGAGACCGCCAAGCAGGTTGGCTGCCTCGGCGGTCGCGGCGCGGCAGCGGGCGACGTCGGTGACATCCAGGGCAATGGCATGCGCAACCCCGCCGGCGGCCCGGATCGCCTCCGTCGTCTCCTGCAGCGAAGCAAGGCTGCGCGCCATGACGGCGACAGCGGCGCCGGCCGCACTCAGCGCCTCGGCGATGCCGCGCCCGATGCCGCGGCTGGCGCCGGTGACGAGCGCCTTCCTGCCCGACAGGTCGAAGAGGGAAGCATTGCGCATGTCGATCCTCCTTGGCCTTGCCGGCCTGCCCTCGCC
>NZ_RZSA01001365.1:0-1312 GCF_003998075.1 Mesorhizobium sp. M2A.F.Ca.ET.037.01.1.1
GGCGAGTTGTGCGACGACCGGCTCGGCTGGCTCGATGCCAGGCTCGCCGAGGTGGCGGGGAAGGCGGCCTATATCTTCCTGCACCATCCGCCGGTCGAGCTCGGGCTTACGCTGCTCGACCCGCTCGGGCTCGAGCAGCCGCAGCGGCTCATCGACGTGCTGACGCGCCACGGCAATGTCCGCTACATCTTCTTCGGCCATGTCCACCGCGACATCGCCGGCACCGTCGCCGGCATTCCGTTCTCGGTGCAACGGGGCCTGCATGCCCGCTTCATGCTCGACGTGGTCGGCGACGAGATGGTCGAGCAGGCGCCGCCCGCCTATTCGATCATCCTGATCGACGGGCAGCGCGTCGTTATCCACAGCCACGACTTTCTCGAGCAATGGCCGCTCTGGTCGCCGGCGACGGGACAACGCGTGCGGTAGATCACTCGAGCAGCAGTGTGGGCGTTCCCTGTCCTTCGACCAGCTTTGCCGCTTTTCTATCGAAGGACACGAAGGTTTCGCCGCCGAGCCACTGACCGTCGAACGCTATCACGCCGTCGGCGAAATCTCCGCCGGCGTCGAGCACGGCCTGGCCAGCCTCGATCGTTGGTCGGTTGGCTACGACGTTGCGCATATCGAGGATGCGACGGATCGAGGCTGATATGTCGGGCCGCGCGACCCGGTAGCTTCTGTCCAGCACCCAAACGAACTCGCAGAGCGCTTGAACGCTGATCGCGACCAGTTCGGCCCTTTCCAGGGTCTCGGCTGCGGTCTGCTGCTGCGCTTCGTCGTCCCCGACAATGAGCCACAACAGCACGTTGGTGTCGAGGCTGACCTTCACTTGCGCTCGATTCCGCGCATCCCGCTCGAAGCGCCGGCGTCGGCGATCGCATCGTTGATCTCCTCGATCGAAAGCCGGGCGCCGTTGGTTTTGCCCTTGAGCATCCCGCTCAGCTCTTGCCAGGAGCCCTTGCCCTGGTCGGCTTTCAGCTCCGCCCGGCCACCAGGTAGAAGATCAAGCCTGATCTTGTCACCGGGCTGGATGCGGAGGTGCTTGAGCACATCCTTCCGGAACGTGACTTGGCCACGCGCTGTAACTGTCAATGTCGTCATGGTGCAGCCTCCGGCTGCTGAAGATAATGCAGAATTGCATTATTTCAAGGCGGAGATTAAGCGAATACGTGCGCCTTGCCGGTGACGGTCAGCCGCACGATCTCGCCGATGGACGGCGCGTCCATGCCTGTCCTGCGCAAGACGAGCGGCGTGTTGCCGATGGCGGCCGCGTCCGGCGGATCCGGGCTGTTGAGCAGCCGTACCGCCACGGTGC
>NZ_RZSA01001366.1:0-1311 GCF_003998075.1 Mesorhizobium sp. M2A.F.Ca.ET.037.01.1.1
TTCTGGGGTCGGTCGGCGAGCCGATCAACCCGGAAGCCTGGGAGTGGTATTTCAACGTCGTCGGCAACGGCAAGGTGCCGATCGTCGACACATGGTGGCAGACCGAGACCGGCGGCATCCTGATCACGCCGCTGCCCGGCGCCACGGACCTGAAAGCCGGTTCCGCCACCCGGCCCTTCTTCGGCGTTCAGCCGCAGCTGGTCGACGGTGAAGGCAAGGTGCTGGAAGGCGCCACCGACGGCAATCTCTGCATAACCGATTCCTGGCCGGGCCAGATGCGCACCGTCTATGGCGACCACGAGCGGTTCGTGCAGACCTATTTCTCGACCTACAAGGGCAAGTACTTCACCGGCGACGGCTGCCGCCGCGACGCCGACGGCTATTACTGGATCACCGGCCGCGTCGACGACGTCATCAACGTCTCCGGGCACCGCATGGGCACGGCCGAGGTCGAATCGGCGCTGGTCAGCCACGACAAGGTTTCCGAGGCCGCGGTCGTCGGCTATCCGCACGACATCAAGGGGCAGGGAATCTACTGCTATGTCACCCTGATGGCCGGAGAGACGGGCAGCGAGGATCTGCGCAAGGAACTCGTCGCCCATGTCCGCAAGGAGATCGGCGCCATCGCCACGCCGGACAAGATCCAGTTCGCGCCCGGCCTGCCCAAGACCCGTTCCGGCAAGATCATGCGCCGCATCCTGCGCAAGATCGCCGAGGACGATTTCGGTTCGCTGGGCGACACCTCGACCCTCGCCGACCCGGCCGTGGTCGACGACCTCGTCGTCAACCGCCAGAACAAGAGAGGCTGATGGCCGGCGAGACGATCCTCGGCTCCGTCAGCCAGCTCTGGCGCTATCCGGCGAGCTCGCTCGCCGGCGAGCGGCTCGACGCCATTTCGGTCGGCACGACGACTGTCGATGGTGACCGGCTGTTTGGACTGGTCGATGCTTCCGACGGCGAGATCGCAAGGCCAGACCGCGAAACAAAGTGGCACAAAGTGCCGCTTATTCGCACCCGGCTGAGCGGGGCCCCGATGAGCAAGGAATGGCGCCTGGAAGTCGCCGTGCCCGGCGGCGGCTGGCTGCCGGCGCCCGACCCGGAAAGCGACCGCGCGATTTCGGCCTTCCTCGGCTTCGCGGCCTCCATCCGTCCGTTCGGCGCTGAGAACGCGGCGCCCTTCCATACCGGGCCGCTGACCGCAGCCCGCTATGCCAAAACGCCGATCCATCTGCTCACCACTGCCTCGCTGGCCCGCCTGAAGGCCCTGCATCCGGAGGGCACGCCCGATCCGCGCCGCTTCCGGCCCAACAT
>NZ_RZSA01001367.1:0-1310 GCF_003998075.1 Mesorhizobium sp. M2A.F.Ca.ET.037.01.1.1
ACGCCAAGCTGTGTTTCCAGACGGCGGATGGCTTCACTGAGCGCGAAGGCGCCCGCGCCACGGCGGGCAGCGCCTCCGCGCTCAGTGAAGCCATCCGCCGTCTGGAAACACAGCTTGGCGTGCGGCTCTTCAACCGCACCACGCGTAGCGTCGCTTTGACCGAGGCTGGCGCCGGTCTGCTGGCGCGGCTCGGCCCCGCACTGGGGGAGGTCGAAGCCGCGCTCGATGTGGTGAACGGCTTTCGCGATCGGCCCGCCGGAACCCTGCGGCTCAATGTGCCGATAAGCGCCTCGCGGCTGGTGTTGCCAAGAATCGTTCCGGGTTTTCTGGCGGCCTATCCGGCCATTCGCCTGGAGGTGATCGCCGAGGAGAACTTTATCGATCTGCTGGTGGCCGGCTGCGATGCCGGCATCCGCTATGACGAGCGGCTGGAGCAGGACATGATCGCCGTGCCGATCGGACCGCGCACGCAGCGCTTCACCACCTCCGCAGCACCAGCCTATCTTGATCGCCACGGCCGGCCACAGCACCCGCGCGACCTGCTTGGCCATGCCTGCATACGCGGCCGCTTCCCGAGCGGGGTCATGACGCCCTGGGAGTTCGAGCGGGACGGTGAGGTGGTGCGCGTCGACACCACCGGACCATTGCTCGTCAGCATTGGCGGAGGCGTCGATCTCGCTGTCGACGCGGCGATTGCCGGTGTCGGCATTCTCTGGCTGTTCGAGGACTGGGTGCGCCCGCATTTCGAGAGCGGCGCGCTGGAGCCCGTGCTGGAGCCGTGGTGGCAGGAATTTTCCGGGCCGTTTCTCTACTATCCCGGGCGCCGCTTGGTGCCCGCGCCGCTGCGCGCCTTCATCGACTACATCAAAACGCCGGCCGGGCACTGGTAGCGGAAAACAAAAAGGCCGCTCGGAGGCGGCCTTTTCGAAAGCTTGGATTTCCCAGCGCTTAGCGCTTCGAGAACTGGAAGCTGCGGCGGGCTTTCGCCTTGCCGTACTTCTTGCGCTCGACCACGCGGCTGTCGCGGGTCAGGAATCCGCCCTTCTTGAGCACCGAGCGCAGGCCCGGCTCATAGTAGGTCAGCGCCTTGGAGATGCCGTGACGGACCGCACCGGCCTGACCGGAGAGGCCGCCGCCGATGACGGTGGCGACGATGTCGTACTGGCCGGCGCGGTTGGCCGCGACGATCGGCTGGTTGAGGATCATCTGCAGCACCGGACGCGCGAAATAGGTCGCGAATTCCTTGTCGTTGACAGTGATCTTGCCGGAGCCCGGCTTCACCCAGACGCGCGCGATGGCGTTCTTGCGCT
>NZ_RZSA01001368.1:0-1309 GCF_003998075.1 Mesorhizobium sp. M2A.F.Ca.ET.037.01.1.1
GAGCAGGCTGGTTGTTGGCCGTCTCGACCGGATCGGACAGGAAGGCTTTGCCCAGCTGCAGACCGGCCATCATGATGGCTCTGGCCGGTCTGCAGCTGGGCAAAGCCTTCCTGTCCGATCCGGTCGAGACGGCCAACAACCAGCCTGCTCTCTCCACGCGAACGGTCGATACGGCTTCGCTCAACGCCACCGCCGCGCCGCAGGCCGACACGCAGAAGACCGACACACCGAAGATTGACGCCGCTGCACAGCCCGAAAGCGCGCCTGCCCGTCCCGTCAGACAGGCGGAGCCCGTCCAAGAGACGGCACCGGCCGCATCTGTCCCCGCAAGTCCCGAAAGAGCAGCCGCCACGCCGGCCGAACCGGCACCCGCGCCGGTGGCGCTTGCAGCGCCTGCCGCACCGGCCCCGATGGCTTCGGCGACGCCATCCGAGCCCGCCGCCTCGGCTGCTACTGCGACGGACACGGACGGCGACACGCAGCCGATGGCCAAGGAGCCCGTGGCGGCCGGTCCGGCAGCCGGCGGCGGCGCGTCCAGCGCGCCTGCGGCAGCCTCCGCCGACACGACAGGCACCGTGCCGCCGGCCGGGAGCCAGACGGCAGCCGCCAAATTCGACATTCCGTCCGAAATCGGTCCGGTGGCGCTACGCGACGCCGCCGCCGGCGGCGACGCCAAGGCGCTGTTCGAGGTCGGCTCGCGCTATGCTGAATCGCGCGGCGTGAAGGAAGACATGAAGGCCGCCGCCAAATGGTACGAGCAGTCGGCCGAGCTCGGCTTCGCGCCGGCCGAATACCGCATCGGCAATTTCTACGAAAAGGGCATCGGCGTCGCGCGCGACATCAAGAAGGCCAAGACCTACTACCAGCTCGCCGCCGAACAGGGCAACGCCAGCGCCATGCACAATCTCGCGGTGCTATTCGCCATGGCGGCGGACGGGGTGACCGACAATGAATCGGCGACGCACTGGTTCCAGGAAGCCGCCGACCTCGGCGTCAAGGACAGCCAGTTCAACCTCGGCATCCTGGCGGCCAAGGGCGTCGGCATGAAGCAGAACCTGGAAGAGTCCTACAAGTGGTTCGCCCTGGTCGCCAAGACCGGCGACAAGGACGCCTCAGCCAAGCGCGACGAGATCGCCAATGCGCTGCGGCCCGAGCAGCTCGAGCGGGCGCGCGCCGCCACGGAATTGTGGAAGGCCAAGCCGCTCAACGCCGCCGCCAACTCGGCCGACATTCCGGAATCCTGGCAGGACAGCACGCCGCAGACCACCGCCGGCATCGACATGAAGAAGGCGGTGAAGAACATCCAGCT
>NZ_RZSA01001369.1:0-1306 GCF_003998075.1 Mesorhizobium sp. M2A.F.Ca.ET.037.01.1.1
GGATTGCCGTGGCGGCCGTTACCCGTCGGTCGGCCAGCTCCATCCACCGGCGCTCCGGCTGGAACGCGCCGCAGCGGATCTTTTCGGGCTGGCGCCGCAAGGCCTGCCCGATACCCGCCGCTGGCTCGACCATGGACAGTGGGGCATCAGCCACCCGCTGGCGGCGCGGCCCGGCGGGCCGGCGGCCGCGTCGTCCTACCGGTTCCTGGCGGCCGAGGGCGAGAGCCTCCATCAGATTCCTGTCGGGCCGGTGCATGCCGGCATCATCGAGCCGGGGCATTTCCGCTTCACGGCAGGCGGCGAAACCGTGGTGCGGCTGGAGGAGCGGCTGGGCTATGTGCACAAGGGCATCGAAGCGTTGATGCAGGGCGCATCGATCGATCGTGCCGCGAAACTCGCGGGCCGGACTTCAGGGGACAGCACTGTCGCCTATTCGCTCGCCTTCGCCCGCGCGGTGGAGGCGGCGCTCGGCATCACGCCGCCGGGGCGCGCGATCTGGCTGCGGGCGCTGATGGCCGAATTGGAGCGCCTGGCCAACCACCTCGGCGACATCGGCGCCATCTGCAACGACGCCGCCTTCGCGATCATGCACGCGCATTGCGGCGTGTTGCGCGAACGCGTGTTGCGCGCCGCCGATGCGGCCTTCGGCCACCGCCTGATGCGCGACCGCATCCTGCCCGGCGGCACGGCAAGCGATCTGGACGAGGCGGGGACGGACGCCATCCGATCGCTGATCGCCGAGATCAGGCGGCGCTTCCCGCATCTGGTCGAGCTCTACGACAACACCGCCTCGCTGCAGGACCGGACGGTGGCGACCGGCCGGCTCAAGGGCGAGCTTGCCCGGCAATATGCCGCCGGCGGCTATGTCGGCCGCGCCTCGGGCCGCGATTTCGATGCGCGCCGCAGCCCGGGTTACGCGCCTTATGACGAGCTCGCCTTCGATGTGCCGGTGCTGCAGGAAGGCGACGTCAACGCGCGCGTCTGGATCCGCGTGCGGGAGGTCGAGCAGAGCCTGTCGCTGGTCGAGCAGATTCTCGGGCGGCTGCCCGCCGGCCCGATCAGCGTCGATATCGCTGCACCGGAAGAGCCGCGCGAGGGCATGGCGCTGGTCGAGGGTTTTCGCGGCGACATCCTGGTCTGGCTGCGCATTGGCGAGGACGGCCTGATCGAGCGCTGCCACCTGCGCGACCCGTCATGGTTCCAGTGGCCGCTCTTGGAGGCGGCGATCGAAGGCAACATCGTCGCCGATTTCCCGCTCTGCAACAAATCGTTCAACTGCTCCTATTCCGGCCACGACCTGTAGAAC
>NZ_RZSA01000136.1:0-9856 GCF_003998075.1 Mesorhizobium sp. M2A.F.Ca.ET.037.01.1.1
GCCCAGTAGGCAACACTCCCCCTCACCCAGCCTCCGCTTCACTCGGCTGACCTCTCCCCAGCGGGGAGAGGTCAGCCGAGTGAAGCGGAGGCTGGGTGAGGGGGAGTGTTGCCTACTGGGCCGAAGGCTCCTCCGCGTCCCCTTCATCCGTAAACGGCGAGGCGCTCGGCACGCATTGCACGGCCCAGCCCTGCGGCGTCGGCTGCTTCTGATATTCGGTGATGGCGTTTGTGCACTGCTCGCGGGTGTCGAAGGTGCTGGGCAGCACCACCATGCCGCCTTGCGGGCCGGCGATCACCAGATACCAGACCAACGCTACGCTGGGAGTGGCAGCCATGGGAATTCCTCGCTTTGCTTGAATGTCGGAGTCGCAGGGACTCTAGCAACTCCCCCGGCACGGCGAAAGCTGGGCGGTGGCACACGCTTCCACCGCCCCGGTCACAGACCTGTGAAGAGGGCCTTCGCCAGGCGGGCTCGATCGGCCGCGACGCGCTTTGAACTCGAATTATTCCGGTTGCTGGTAGGCGACGAAGCGGTTGTGCTTGGCCTGGAAGATCAGGCCCGTCTCCTTCAGTTCCGGGCTTGCCAGCGGCACGATGCGCTTGGCGATCTCGGACGGATGCGGCAGCGTCTCCGGATCCTCGCCGGGCATCGCCTGCGCGCGCATCGCGGTGCGGGTGGCGCCGGGATCGGCGGCGTTGACCCTGAGCGGCAGGCTCTCGGTCTCATGCGCCCAAGAGCGCATCATCGTCTCCACCGCCGCCTTGGACGCCGCGTAGGGCGCCCAGAAGGCACGCGCCGAATGGGCGGAGTTGGCGGACATGATGATGGCGCGGCCGGCATCGGAAAGCCTGAGCAGAGGGTCGACCGAGCGGATCAATCGCCACGTCGCGGTGACGTTGATGGTCATCACCTTCTCGAAGGTCTTGGCCTCGACATGGCCGATCGGCGAAATGACGCCGAGCACGGCGGCATTGGCGACAAGGATGTCGAGCTTGCCCCAGCGCTCATGGATGGCGCCGCCCAGCCGGTCGATGCCTGCCATGTCGGTGAGGTCGAGCGGCACCAGCGTCGCCTGTCCGCGCCCATCAGCCTTGATCTGGTCGTCGAGCTGTTCCAGCCCGCCCACCGTGCGCGCCACCGCGATGACATGCGCGCCGGCTGCCGCCAGTTCCCTGGCGATGAAATAGCCGATGCCGCGCGAGGCGCCGGTGACGACCGCCACGCGGCCGGAAAGGTCGAGGGTCATGCGAGAATTCCGTGGGCTAAAGCAATTCCAGGAAAAGTGTCTGACGGTTTTCCGTCCGGAATTGCGTCAAAACAGATACCGCGGCCTACGACCCGCTCGACGCCAGCAGCGACAGCGTGCGCACATTGTCGTGGCCTTCGAAGTCGAGCAGGCGGGTGGGGTACTGTCCCGTGAAGCAGGCGTCGCAGAATTGCGGCTGGTCGTTGTCGCGGCGCGCCTCGCCGACGGCGCGGTAGAGTCCATCGATCGACAGGAAACCGAGCGAATCGACGCGGATGAACTCGGCCATCTCCTCGACCGACATGCGCGATGCGAGCAGCTTCGACTTCTCCGGCGTGTCGACGCCGTAGAAGCAGGATGCGCTGGTCGGCGGCGAGGCGATGCGCATATGCACTTCCTTCGCGCCGGCATCGCGCACCATCTGCACGATCTTCTGGCTGGTGGTGCCGCGCACTATCGAATCGTCGACCAGCACCACGCGCTTGCCCTCGATCATGCGGCGGTTGGCGTTGTGCTTCAGCTTAACGCCCATGTGGCGGATCGAATCGCCAGGCTGGATGAAGGTGCGCCCGACATAGTGGTTGCGGATGATGCCGAGCTCGAAGGGAATGCCGGCGGCCTGGGAGAAGCCGATTGCGGCCGGCGTGCCGGAATCCGGCACCGGCACGACGATGTCGGCCTCGACCGGGTTTTCCTGCGCCAGTTCCGCGCCGATGCGCTTGCGCACCTCATAGACGTTGCGGCCCTCGACCGAGGAATCCGGCCGCGCGAAATAGACATATTCGAAGATGCAGAAGCGCGTCTTCTGCGGCTCGAACGGGAAGATGCTCTCGATCCCCTTGGAGGTGATGACCACCATCTCGCCGGGCTTGATGTCGCGCACGAAGCGGGCGCCGATGATGTCAAGCGCGCAGGTCTCTGATGCCAGGATCCAGGCGCCGTCGAGGTCGCCCAGCACCAGCGGGCGGATGCCGAGCGGGTCGCGGCAGCCGATCATCTTCTTGGCCGTCATCGCCACCAGTGAGAAGGCGCCCTCCACCTGGCGCACCGCTTCGATGAAGCGCGAATTCAGATCGCGCTCCTTGCTGGTCGCGACCAAGTGCAGCAGCGTCTCGGTGTCGGAGGTCGACGAGAAGATCGAGCCCTGCTTCTGCAGAGCGCGCTGCACGGTGAGCGCGTTGGTGAGGTTGCCGTTGTGGGCGACGGCAAGACCGCCCTCCGCAAGCTCGGCGAAGAAGGGCTGGATGTTGCGCAGCCCGGCGCCGCCGGTGGTGGCATAGCGCGTATGGCCGATGGCGCGATTACCCTGCAAGCTGTCGATGACGCGCTGCTTGGTGAAGGTGTCGCCGATCAGGCCGACATGGCGCTCGACATGGAACTGGGTGCCGTCATAGGAGACGATGCCTGCCGCTTCCTGGCCGCGATGCTGCAGGGCGTGCAGGCCGAGTGTGACGATGGCCGCCGCGTCCTGCCGGCCGAAGATGCCGAACACGCCGCATTCGTCGTGGAAATGATCGTCGGCCTCGGCGGAAAGGACATTGCCTGCATCTGCCGTTGAGTCTGCCATCTGGTGCTCAAGCTCCGCTAAAGCCGCCATATAGGGCGATCTCTCGCGGAACGCAACGCACCTCGTCAGGCATTCACAAATTGCCTCAGGCCAGCGCTATGGCTGGCCTGGATTTCAGTTTGCCGGCGCTGGAGCGGGAGCAGGGGCGGGCGCCGGAGCTGGCTCGTTATCGGCAGGCGCCTCGCCCTCGCTGTCGTCGGGCGCCGGCGCGTTGTCGTCGCCGGCCGGCGGCTCGGCCGCGGGCTGGTCGGTCGTGGCCGGCGCGCCAGCCTGCGGCGTGCCCTTATGCGTGTATTTGTTGACCAGTTCCTCGGTGTTTTCCGGCAGCACGCTCTCGAGCTTGGCGCCGATCGTCTCGAGCAACGGCCGCGACTTGGCGTTGGCGATCCAGGCGGGCGCCTTGGCGCCGGCAAGCCAGTTGAAGAACAGGAGCGCCACCGCGACCACCAGGATGCCGCGCGCCGCGCCATAGAGGAAGCCGAGCGTACGGTCGAGCGCGCCGATACGCGAATCGATGATCCAGTCGGCAAGCTTCATCGTGATGACGGAGACGACGATCAGCGCGATCAGGAAGACGATGCCCGCGGAAGCCGCCATCGCGATCTTGTCGTTGTCGATATAGGGCTGAACGTAGGGCAGGACCGGCTTGTAGAAGAAGAACGCCGCTGCCGCCGCCGCTGCCCAGGAAACCACCGACAGCACTTCGCGGGAGAAGCCGCGCACCATGGCGAGCATTGCTGAAACCAGGGTGAAGCCGACGAGAATTCCGTCAAGCAGCGTAATCGGCATGGTCCTCGCCCCACTTCCTGTCTTACGGCCCGACGAGCCGCGTCACTCATCGTCGTCGGCACGGCTGCGCCGTGAGCCGGCTATTCGCGCCACAAGGTCGGCAAGCTCGGTGGGCTGGAACGCGCCGGCCCCGATCCCCCCGGCAACTTCCTCGCTGCCGAGCGGCAGCACCGCGCTTCCAAAGCCCAGCTTTTCGGCTTCCTTGAGGCGCTGCTGCGCATGCGCAACCGGCCTCACGGCGCCCGATAGGCTGATTTCGCCGAAATAGACGCAATCGGCGGGAAGGGCAAGACCGGTGAGCGACGAAACCAGCGCCGCGGCGACCGCCAGATCGGCCCCCGGCTCCGAGATCCGGTAGCCGCCGGCGACGTTGAGATAGACGTCGTGCTGGCCGAAGCGCACGCCGCAATGCGCCTCGAGCACGGCGAGCACCATCGACAGCCGCGCCCCATCCCAGCCGACGACGGCGCGGCGCGGCGTGCCGAGCGAGGAGGGAGCGACCAGCGCCTGGATCTCGACCAGCACCGGCCGCGTGCCCTCCATGCCTGCGAAAACCGCGGCGCCCGGGGATTTCGCGTGGCGTTCGCCGAGGAAAAGCTCGGACGGATTGGAAACCTCGCGCAGGCCCTTATCCGACATTTCGAAGACGCCGATCTCGTCGGTTGGCCCAAAGCGGTTCTTCACCGTGCGCAGGATGCGGAAGTGATGGTTGCCTTCGCCTTCGAAGTAAAGCACGCCGTCGACCATGTGCTCGACGACGCGCGGGCCGGCGATCTGGCCCTCCTTGGTGACATGGCCGACGAGCACGATCGCAGCACCCGTGGATTTCGCATAGCGGATCATGGCTTGAGCGGCGGCGCGCACCTGGGTCACGGTGCCCGGCGCCGAATCGGCAAGGTCGGTCCACAGCGTCTGGATGGAATCGAGGATGACGAGGTCCGGCCGCTTGCCGTCGGCGATGGTCGCCAGAATGTCCTCGACATTGGTTTCGGCTGCGAGCTCGACCGGCGTCGAGGCGACGCCGAGCCGCTGGGCGCGCAGCCTGATCTGCGCGACGGCTTCCTCGCCCGAAACATAGACGATGCGGTGGCCCTTCGAGGCGAGCGCCGCCGCCGCTTGCGTCAAAAGCGTCGACTTGCCGATGCCCGGGTCGCCGCCGACCAGCAGCGCCGAGCCGCGGACAAAACCGCCGCCGGTGGCGCGGTCTAGCTCGCTGATGCCCGAAACGATGCGCGGCGCATCCTCGATGTCGCCGGCGAGGCTGGTCAGCACCACGGCGCGGCCTTTTCGCGCGTTGCGCGTGTTGGCCGGCCCCGATCCGATGCCGCCGGCGGTGCCTTCCTCGACCAGCGTGTTCCACTCGCCGCAGGCGTCGCATTTGCCCGCCCAGCGCTGATGCACCGAGCCGCAATTCTGGCAGATGAACTGAACGCGCGATTTGGCCATCAGACGCGGCCCGATATTGGATGGGCTGACGGGACAGCGCCCCCCTCTGTCCTGCCGGACATCTCCCTCTCTAGGGGGTAGATCAGCAGTTCCGCCAATGATGCCCATCCTGCAACGTTGGCGATTGGCGAAAGCCGACGCGACATCCAATCTCCCCCCTTGAGGGGGAGATGTCCGGCAGGACAGAGAGGGGGGCGACGGAGTGAGACGTTTCCCAAAACGCTACTCGAACCTCTCCGGCAGATGATGCTCCTCGGCCAGATCGGAGAACCGCGTGAATTCGCCATGGAAGGCGAGGCTGACGGTGCCGGTCGGTCCGTGGCGCTGCTTGGCCACGATGCACTCGGCCTTGCCGCGCGCCTCGTTCACCTCGTTTTCCCACTTGACGTATTCCTCGGTGCCGAGCTTCGGCTCGCGGTTCTTGAGGTAGTACTCCTCGCGATAGACGAACAGCACCACGTCGGCGTCCTGCTCGATCGAGCCGGATTCGCGCAGGTCCGAGAGTTGCGGGCGCTTGTCGTCGCGGCTTTCGACCTGACGCGACAGCTGCGACAGCGCGATGATCGGTACGCCGAGCTCCTTGGCCAAGGCCTTCAAGCCCGTGGTGATCTCGGTGATTTCCTGCACGCGGTTCTGCGACGCGCGGGCGGAGGATCCCTGCATCAGCTGGATATAGTCGATGACGATGAGGTCGAGGCCGCGCTGGCGCTTCAGCCGCCGCGCCCGAGCCGACAGCTGGGCGATCGAGATACCGCCGGTCTGGTCGATGAACAGCGGGATCTTCTGCATCGTCTGCGAGCAGGCGACGAGCTTTTCGAAATCCATCTCGGTGATCTCGCCGCGGCGGATCTTCGACGAAGAAATCTCGGTCTGCTCTGAGATGATGCGGGTGGCGAGCTGCTCCGACGACATTTCCAGCGAGAAGAAGCCGACGACGCCGCCATTGGCGGCCTTGAAGGTCCCGTCGGCCTGCTGCGCCGGGACGTAAGCCTCGGCGATGTTGAAGGCGATGTTGGTGGCCAAGGAGGTCTTGCCCATGCCCGGGCGTCCGGCCAGCACGATCAGGTCGGAAGGCTGCAGGCCGCCCATGCGGCGGTCGAGGTCGCGCAGACCGGTCGAGATGCCGGACAGGTGGCCATCGCGCATATAGGCTGCGTTGGCCATGTCGACGGCGGTCTTGACCGCGTCGTTGAAGCTCTCGAAGCCGCCGTCATAGCGGCCGGTTTCGGCGAGCTCGAACAGCCGCCGCTCGGCGTCCTCGATCTGCTCGGACGGCGACATGTCGACCGGCGCGTCATAGGCGATGTTGACCATGTCCTCGCCGACGGTGATCAGCGCGCGGCGCGTGGCGAGGTCGTAGATAGCGCGGCCATAGTCGGTGGCGTTGACGACGGTGACCGCTTCGACCGCAAGCCGCACCACATATTGCGCCACCGTCATGTCGCCGACCTTCTCGTCGGCCGGCAGGAAGGTCTTGAGCGTGATCGGCGTCGCGATCTTGCCCATGCGGATCAGCTCGGACGCGACCTCGAAGATGCGGCGATGCAGCGGCTCGTAGAAATGCGCCGGCTTGAGGAAATCCGAGACCCGGTAGAAGGCGTCATTATTGACGAGAATAGCGCCGAGCAGCGCCTGCTCGGCCTCAATGTTGTTCGGTGCCTCACGATAAAGCGGCGTTTCCGCCGCGCCGAATTTCAGTGCCGCCTCTGCCATAATGTCCCCGATTTCGATCCCGCCTTCCTCGATACCAGAACCGGAAGATTCGATGCTGACCTTTCTGCAACAGTACGATTCTGACTGACCTTGATACTCGCGATTCACAGCCAAAATTTTCTGGTGGAAAGAATCGTCATTGACTCGAATCGAAGAGGGTGAAGATAACGCTTCGAACGAGAACAAAACAAGAAAATTCCTATCGCAGCGTGTCGCCCCAGTCCGCGCGCCGGGCCGTCTTGAAGACGTCGCCGTCGCGCTTGCTGAACAGTTGCTCGCCGGCGCTGCCGTCCGGCTGGCAGAGTTTCAGCACCACCTTGCCGGAGCCGCCTTTCGGCGGCGCCAGCACCCGCGCGGCGCGCGCCGGCGCCGGCTGCCGGGAGGCGGCGAGATAGATGAACTTCTCGTCCTCCCACGGCACCTCGGCCTCCTTGACCAGACGATGCATGCGCGAGCGGGCGACGCGGCGCGAAAAATGGCACCAGTCGGGCGGCGTGAGCGGGCAGGGTGCAGCGTGCGGGCAGGGCGCCAGCATATGCGCGCCGGCGGCAATCAGTTGCTGTCGCGCGGCAAGGATGCGCTGCCAGCCGGCGGGCGTGCCTGGCTCGACGACGAGCAGCGTGTCGGCGGTCAGCTGCCAAAGGCGATCGACGAGCTTCGGCAGCGAGGCCGGCGCGACTTCGTCGAGCACATAGGCGATGCTGACGAGGTCGGCGGGCTTGAGGCTGTCGAGATCGATGGTGGCATCGCCGGCGACCCATTCGGTGCGGGCGGCGATCGTGCCGGCTGCAAGCGACTGCCCGACCTTGCGCACCGCGGCGCTTGCCTCGACCAGCATCGCCTGTCCCAGCTCCGGCCAGGCGTCTGCCGTGGCCCAAAGCATCGTGCCAGGCCCGGCGCCGATGTCGAGCAGGGTCTTGGGTTGGAAATCCGGTCGCGCATCGGCAAGCGCATCGAGGCTGGCGCGCACCGCGGCATAGGTGGCGGGCAGCCGCGTCGCCAGATAGGCCTTGACCGCCATCTCCTCGCCCATATGCAGGCGGCCGTCGCGCAGCTCAGCGCGGTAGCGTTCGGACAGCGTCCTTGCCGCCTGCCTCAGCGCCGGCAGCGGCACTTTCTCGAGCAGGCTGTCAACGCCTTGCCGGAGCGGGGCAGGAAGCTCCATCGCTCAAGCCCCGCGCGGCGCAAGCAGGATGACGGAGGCGCCGACGATGCAGATCGCCGCGCCGCCCAGGTCCCAGCGGTCGGGACGCAAGCCTTCGACCAGCCACAGCCAGCCAAGCGAAGCCGCAACGTAGATGCCGCCATAGGCGGCATAGGCGCGGCCGGCCGCATCTGTCTCGACCAGCGAAAGCAGGAAGGCGAACAGCGCGAGCGAGACGAGGCCGGGGAGAAGCCAGAGCGGCGACTTCTCCAGCCGCCACCACGCCCAGAACGAGAAGCAGCCGGCGATCTCGGCAAGCGCTGCGGCGATACAGATGAGATAGGTCATGAAAAAGGTCTCGCGAACGAGACCTTTTTCATAGCGTCACCGCGCAATGGCAAGCGGCAATGCGTGCCTACTCCACCGCCTTGCGCCTGCGCGTCGGCTTGGCCGGCCGGGCGGCAGGCGCTTCCGGCTCCGGATGGCCGTGGTCGCGCAACTCCAACGCCTTCTCGCACTTGGCGATATAGTCGCGGGTCACCGGCAGGGTGTCGTTCTTCTTGGCGAGCTGGAACTGGAAGATCACCAGGTCCTGCCAGCGGAAGGCGGCCTCCGAGGCGGCGAGATAGAACTCCCACATCCGACAGAAGCGCTCGTCATAGATCGCCTTCGCCTTGTCGCGGTTGGCGGCGAAGCGGGCGCCCCAATGCTTCAGCGTGTCGGCATAGTGCAGCCGCAGGATTTCTATGTCCGTCACCACCAGGCCCGACTTCTCGATCGCCGGCATCACCTCCGACATCGCCGGGATGTAACCGCCCGGGAAAATGTATTTGCGGACGAAGGCGCTGGTCGCCCACGGCACGCCGGAACGGCCGATCGTGTGGAGCAGCATCACGCCGTCTGGCTTGAGCAGCGTCGCGGTCTTGTCGAAGAAGGTTCGGTAATGGTTGACGCCGACATGCTCGAACATGCCGACCGAGACGATGCGGTCGAAGCGCTCGTTGATGTGCCGATAGTCCTTGAGCTCGAAATGCACGCGGTCCTGCAGGCCTTGCGCATGCGCGCGGTCGGTGGCGACGCCATGCTGCTCGGTGGACAGCGTGACGCCCTGCACGTCGACGTCGAAGATCTTGGCGAGATAGAGGCCGAGCCCGCCCCAGCCGGAGCCGATGTCGAGCACCGTCTGGCCAGCCTTGAGCCGCAGCTTGGCGGCGATGTGGCGCTTCTTGGCAAGCTGCGCCTCGTCCAGCGTCATGTCTGGCTGCTCGAAATAGGCGCAGGAATACTGCATGTCCTCGTCGAGGAAGAGCTTGTAGAGCTCGCCCGACAGGTCGTAGTGGCGCTGCACATTGCGGCGCGAGCGCGCGGCGGTGTTGATCTGCTGCAGCCGGCGGAAGGCATGGCGCAGACCCTCGATCGCCTTCGACCAGGACACGTCGATGCCGCTCGATCCCATGTTCTGGAACGCGATGCGCATCAGCCCGAGAATGCCACCCTCCAGCACGTCCAATTCGCCGTCCATATAGGCCTCGGGCACCGCCAGCATCGGATCGAAGGTGATGGCGCGCTCGGCATGCGACGTCTTGATGTGGATATGCACCGGCTCGCCGCTGCCGTCGCCGAACTTGTGCGTCGTGCCTTTCGGCCCAGTCACCTTGAGGTCGCCGACCCGCACCAGGCGTTCGAGAACGTGTTTCAACAGGATGTTCATGACCAAATGTCCCCTCAGTCGGATCACCCGGTAATCAGACTGGAATGCCTAAGCGAAGATGCCACAGCGCATCGCCCGCGTCCAATCGACGCGCTACGCTGTAATGTGCACAAGATATGGGGTGTCGAAAAGTTCCTTTTGGCACAAAAAAGCCCGGGTCTGAGACCCGGGCGTTGGTCCAGAAATCCTGGACGTCTGCGAGCCGAAGCGATGCTTCGGAAATGCAGTGATCAGGCG
>NZ_RZSA01001370.1:0-1305 GCF_003998075.1 Mesorhizobium sp. M2A.F.Ca.ET.037.01.1.1
TGTATGCTCCGATTACCAAACGTCTTCAGAGCGAAGGCGGCAGCCTTGGCAAAATAACGTTTGTGGTCGAGCGCAAGGCGGACGCCGCGGGCTGGGCAGCGAAGGGTGAGAAGGACCTCTTTGACGTTCGAGGGGGGCCATTTAGAGGTCGCGGCACTCTTGAGCAGGAAGCCACCAGGCAGCTCAAGCCCGTCTGGGAGACTGGCGACGCAAAAGACATAGCCCAGGCCATGGCGAAGTTCCGAGCGCAATTCGAAACGGAGTTGCTGGACCGGGGGCCGTCGCGTGCGGATCCGGCCGCCTATCGCCCATGGTCCCGCCGCTTCGCACAATGGCTTTACAGCACGCAGCACATAGGAATTGAGTACGCCATTCGGTACGATGGCATCGACATTCAAAAGCTATCGCCGGGCACCCGAGGTATCGTTCTGGTGCTGCTGTATCTCGCCCTCGACGACGGGGACTCTCGCCCGCTGATAATCGATCAGCCCGAGGAGAATCTAGACCCCCAATCGGTTTACCAGGAGTTGGTACCTTTATTTCAAAAAGCCAAGCTTAGGAGGCAAGTGATTATGGTGACGCACAACGCCAACCTCGTTGTGAACACCGATGCAGATCAAGTCATTCTGGCAGAGGTTGGGACATCAAATGGACGAGGTCTTCCCCCTATTACCTATCGTTCTGGAAGCCTCGACCAAGAAGAGGCTCGCCGCTTTGTCACTGACGTCCTCGAAGGAGGGGAGCGAGCCTTTAGAGATCGAGCGAAACGCCTTCGAATTACATTAGCTCGTTAGCCGAGGAGGATCCAAGTCAACAGCGACGGAGCAGCCCACGGACTTGATCCTCGGCCGGATTAGGAGCTCAGTTTGGATGCTCAGGCGGCCTGATCCGCCGCTATCGCGCGTTATACTTCCCCACCACCCGGTGGCAAATCGGCCAATCAACCCGGCTCTCCGTAAACGTCTTCGCCGGCCGATATTGCTCCAGCGTCCATTCGCGGTCGTTCATGCCGACCAGGCGCTTGATGATCGCTTCCTCGTCCCCTCGCTCCTTCGGCGGGGTGTGGAAAAACACGGCGTCGGAATCCCGCGCAGGCTGCAGATGCGGGTTCACCAGCGCGGTGTCGCCGGGCCAATAGGCAGGGATCATGGATTCGCCGCCCACCAGGATGCCGTAGCCGCCGCGAACATTCTGCAGCACCGCCGGGCGCTTCACCCAGTCGATCGCCTCGAAGGTGACGATCATATGGCCTTCGCCGCCCATCGCGGCAGCGTAGATCGGCAGGTCGCGGCCGCCGACCAGCTC
>NZ_RZSA01001371.1:0-1304 GCF_003998075.1 Mesorhizobium sp. M2A.F.Ca.ET.037.01.1.1
CAGTCACGATGACGTGCCCAAGGCCCGCCCGGCGGCGCAGCGCCCCCTCTCACGCCGCGCGCGGCTCGGCCGGTTTTCCCGCTTCGCGGATCCGTCGGCTAAAGACCATCAACTGCCGCGCGGTGTTGTTGCGCAGGCGGCGCAGGCGCCATTCCAGCCCTGTCTCGGTGGTGATGCGCTTGGCATAGATGCTGGCGCGCAGGGCCCTGGTGTCGGCCGCGACCTTGATCGGATCGTCATAGAAGGCGCAGATCTTGTCGGCCGCCATGCCGGGCGTCTCGAGCCAGGCGGGGATATGCGTGGAGCTGAGGCAATCGACATCGGTTAGCACGCGGTTTATCCCGTCGCCTTGCGCCGGGCAGGTCGTGGCGAACGCATCGCCGATGAAGACCACGCCGTCGCGGCGATGGCCCCGTGTCGTCGTCAGGCTGACCTGTCGCACCTCGACCTCGCTGGCGACGGCGAAGTTGCCGCATCGCTGGGCGATCTCCGGCATCAGGTCCAGCAGCATCTTTTGCGGGTTCTCGCGGAACGCCCGCACCCATGGATCGGCGACGGTCCGATAGACGAACATATTCGCCCGCAGCCGCTCGCCGATCCGGAAGATGGTAAGAAAGGCAATGCGATCGGCGACCCGCCTTGCGTAGAAGGTGAGGGACTGGAGGCCGAATTCCTGCGGCGTGATCGCCAGGTCGAACCCCATCGACAGCGAATGCGCCTTCGATTCCTCGATGCGCTCGACGCCGATGGCGCGCCGCACCGCCTCGCTGTAGCCGGTGGCCACCACCAGAAGCCGCGCATCGATGACCGAGCCGTCGGTGAGCACCAGGCGCTGCCGGTCCGGTCCGGTCGACACCTCGGCGACCTTGCCCACCGTCAGCGGCACTTCCGGAGGCAGCGCCGCGCGCATGCCGTTGACCAGCGGCGCGTAGGAGAAGGCGTATTCGAAGGTCTGCTTGCGCTCGAACAACTGGCCGAAGCGGAAGACATGGAGATCGGTCATCGGCGTGGAGAGCGACCTGAAGACCGAGCCGAGGCCAAGCTTCTCGAACAGCCCCATCTGTTCGTCGCGGGTTTTCTCGGCCCTGAATTCGTCATGGTGGACACGGTGCGGATCGATCAGCGCCACCTTGCGGCCAGCTTTGGCGAGCGTTATCGCCAGAACGGTTCCGGCCAGCCCGGCGCCGACGATCGCCACTTCCGCCTCGGTCCTGCCGGGCGGGGCTGCGGGCGTTTCGCGGTTCTCGGTGGTGCTCATTGCTTGTCTCCAAGGCCCGAGGGCATGCTCTCCCGCCGCTGCTTCC
>NZ_RZSA01001372.1:0-1300 GCF_003998075.1 Mesorhizobium sp. M2A.F.Ca.ET.037.01.1.1
CAGGCGCGGATGAACCCCTGCATATCGGCGCCCCAGGCTTCGGACTTGTTCGTGCTCGGCCCAGCCGAGGCGCCATTGTCGCTGATCGGCGGCCGTCACCGCTTCCGCTTGCTTGTCCAGGGTGAACGGCGCGCCGATATGCAGGGTTTCATCCGCGCCATGCTGGCGGAGGGGCCGAAGCTGCGCGGCTCGGTGCGCGTGCAGGTCGACATCGACCCGCAGAGCTTCCTATAAACGAGAAAGACAGCTCAGCGGAGTGCTCGCCTATGAAAACCCTCGGCCTGATCGGCGGCATGAGCTGGGAATCGACGGCGATCTATTACCGCCTGCTCAACGAGATCGTGCGCGAGCGGCTGGGCGGGCTGCATTCGGCAAAGCTGTTGTTGTGGTCGTTCGATTTCGCCGAGATCGCCGAACGGCAGCATGCGGGCGACTGGGAAGGCGCCGCCGCGCTTTTGGTGGAGGCGGCCCGAAGGTTGGAGGCGGGCGGCGCGGAAGGCCTGGTGATCTGCACCAACACCATGCACAAGCTGGCCGACGCGGTGCAGGCGGCCATCTCGAACCCTCTCATCCATATCGCCGACGCCACCGGACGCGCTGTCGTTGAAGCTGGGGTTAGGCGTCCGGCGCTGCTCGCGACGCGCCTCACCATGGAGCAGGATTTCTACAAAAGCCGTCTCGTAGACAAATACGGCCTCGAGCCCGTGGTGCCGGACCAGGCCGGCCGCGAGATGGTGCACAAGGTGATCTATGACGAGCTCTGCCAGGGCATCGTCAGGCGAGAATCAAAATCCGCCTATCTCGACGAGGTCGGCCGGATGCGCCGCACCGATCAGGTCGACAGCGTCATCATGGGCTGCACCGAGATCACCATGCTGATCGGCCAGGGCGATTTCGACGTTCCGGTGTTCGACACCACACGCATCCATGCCGAGGCCGCGGTCGACTTCGCGCTGTCGTGACCAGCCGCTCGTCTGGTGCGTCTTTTCTAATGTGCCGGCCGCCATCTGGCGTGCCGGTTTTCCTCCGCTAGAATGCCGGCAATTTCAGAACAAGACTTTACGAGGGGGATAAGATGGATTTCGCGTTTCCGTGGCCCGCGAGCCAGGGCGAATGGCTGGCCTGGTCGAGCGCTGTCGTGACCCTGGCGCTCGGCCTATTCCTGTTCCTGGCGCCGGGACTCGCCTTTCGCGTGCTGCGGCTGCAGCCCAGGCCGGAGAAGGCGGCGGCGATCGCCGAGGGGCGCGGCCGCATGTCGGGCTTCTATCTCGGCGTCAGCCTGTGCTGCATCCTTTTGGCG
>NZ_RZSA01001373.1:0-1299 GCF_003998075.1 Mesorhizobium sp. M2A.F.Ca.ET.037.01.1.1
GCAGGGCTGTCCGGGGAAAGGTTCGGGTGAATCGAAATGCCGCATGTGCATGCCCCGTAAGACGGGGATTTTCCGTCTACCTTCTGGTTGTCGAGACTCAGAAAGGGAACGGGGCATGCGCTTTACGCCTAGCATTCTTGGCAAGCTGGTTGAACCGATCAATCGTCGCCGCTTCCAGACGATTGTGGATAGCCATGACGGGGATGCGTATGACAAGTCGTTCAAGAGCTGGGACCATCTCGTGGTGTTGATCTATGCTCAGCTCAGCGGCGCGACGAGCCTTCGCAGCCTGCAAGCCGGCTGGAACGCCAACTGCCAGCACCATTACCACCTCGGCAGCGACCTGTTGCGGCGCTCGACCTTGTCGGACGCCAACCGGCGCCGCCCTGTAGCCGTCTTCGCCGAGACGTTCGCCCTGCTTGCAGGCCAACTCGACCGGCAGATGCGTCGCGAAGGCAGTGCCATGCTGCGGCTGATCGATTCCACGCCCATCCCGCTCGGCAAGCTTTGCGACTGGGCCAAGTCGAACGGCCGCATCCGCGGCATGAAGCTGCATATCGTCTATGATCCAGACAGCGACTGTCCGCGCGTCCTCGACATCACCGATGCCAACGTCAACGACGCCCAGATCGGCCGCACCATCTCTATCGAAGACGGTGCGACCTACGTGTTCGACAAGGGTTACTGCCACTACGGCTGGTGGACGGCGATCGCGGCGGCGCAAGCCTTCTTCGTCACCCGGCCCAAAACCAACATGGGGCTCAAGCTGGTGTGCGATCGTCCCCTCGCAGCCATGCACGGCGATGGCTTCACCGTGCTTGAGGATGCCGAGGTGAGCTTTGCCAGCAAAGGCGATTCCAAACTGCCGATCCGCTTGCGTCGCATCATCGTGAAGCGAGACGAAGGCGACACCATCACGCTGCTGACCAACGATCTCGAGCGCTCGGCCGCCGACATAGCAGCCCTCTACAAGGGGCGCTGGCAGATTGAGCTCCTGTTCCGCTGGATCAAGCAGCACCTCAAGATCCGTAAGTTCCTCGGCAACAATGACAACGCCATCCGCCTGCAGCTCTTCGCCGCCATGATCGCCTATGCGCTGTTGCGCATTGCAGCGCGCGCATATCGCGTTGCACTGCCGATCCTGCGCTTCACCGACCTGGTGACACGATGCCTGTTCGAGCGGCGCCACATCGCCGCCATCGACAAACCGCCGCCCGTCAATCCAAGTCGAAGGTACCCCCGCTGCTCTCCCGATCAGATGAGCCTCGACTATGTCTAACTTTCCCCGGACAGCCCTGC
>NZ_RZSA01001374.1:0-1295 GCF_003998075.1 Mesorhizobium sp. M2A.F.Ca.ET.037.01.1.1
GTGCTGAACGAGCGCGGCCATGTCGATCCCGACCACATTGCCGAGCTTCTGCATCGCGAGGTCGACGACGTCATCGCCGAGCTGGGCAGCGCCATCTTTCGCGATCCAGCGGACGGCTCGTGGCAGACCGCGGACGCCTATCTGTCGGGCGCGGTACGCGACAGGCTGAAGGCGGCAGAGGCGTCCGCGGCGCTCGATCCCGCCTATGAACGCAGCGTCACGGCGCTGCAGGGCGTGCAGCCCGCCGATCTCAGCCCCTCCGACATCACCGCGCGGCTAGGGGCGCCCTGGATTCCAGCCGCCGACATCGTTGCATTCGTCAAGGAGACGATGGGGGCGGAGATCAGGATCCACCACGTGCCGGAGCTGGCCTCCTGGACCGTCGAAGCCCGCCACCTCGGATGGATGGCGGCCGGCACTTCGGAATGGGGCACGGATCGCCGGCATGCCGGAGAACTGCTCGCCGATGCGCTCAACAGCCGTGTCCCCCAGATCTTCGACACCATGAAGGACGGCGATCGCGAGCGCCGCGTTCTCAATGTCGTCGACACCGAGGCGGCGAAGGAGAAGCTGCAAAAAATCAAAACCGCCTTCCAGAGCTGGATCTGGACCGATCCCGACCGGACCGATCGCTTGGCGCGGGTCTATAACGACCGCTTCAACAACCTCGTGCCTCGAGCCTTCGACGGCTCGCACCTGAAGCTTCCGGGCGCCTCTGGCGCCTTTTCTCTTTATGACCACCAGAAGCGCGGCATCTGGCGCATCATCGCCTCGGGCGCAACCTATCTCGCCCATGCCGTGGGCGCCGGCAAGACGATGACGATCGCAGCTGGCGTCATGGAGCAGCGCCGGCTCGGGCTGGTCGCCAAGGCGATGCTCGTCGTGCCCGGTCATTGCCTGGCGCAGGCGGCACGCGAGTTCCTGGCGCTCTATCCCAACGCCCGAATCCTCGTTGCCGACGAGACCAATTTTGCTTTGGCCAAGCGGCACCGGTTTCTCAGCCGGGCTGCAACGGCCAACTGGGACGCGATCATCATCACGCATTCGGCGTTCCGCTTCATTGGCGTGCCGTCCGCCTTCGAGCAGCAGATGATCCAGGACGAACTGGAGCTCTATGAAAGCCTGCTCACCAAGGTCGAGAGCGACGACCGCGTCTCGCGCAAGCGGCTCGAGCGGCTGAAGGAGGGCCTGAAAGAGCGGCTGGAATCTCTCTCGACCCGCAAGGACGATCTGCTGACCATCTCGGAGATTGGCGTCGACCAGATCATCGTCGACGAGGCGCAGGAGTTCCGAAA
>NZ_RZSA01001375.1:0-1294 GCF_003998075.1 Mesorhizobium sp. M2A.F.Ca.ET.037.01.1.1
GTCCTATCTGAAGACGAAGATACCGACCGGGGCGACCATCGCCATGCATGGCGACGCGGCCAACGACGCCTGGTCGGCGATGGCGCAGGTGACGCAGACGCCGCTTCAGGATGCCGGCTGGGTCGAGCGCAAATACAACGTCCTCAACTTCAACGCCAATCCGGTCGGCCGCATCCGGATCACGCTCACCGGCACGCCGGCGGCGCGCCCGATGGCCTATGACTTCCGGGCGATCTCCGCCCCGTAACCTCGCCAGGATCGCCATGCCCGTTGAAAACACGACGCCGAACCGGGGCTACCAAAAGCCCTTCGGGAGCAACAACCTCGAGGACGATGTCCTGCGGCTGATCGCGGCCCTAGACGCGATCGACGTCGATGTTGCCGGCCTGCTCGTGTCAGTCACCCAGCGCGCTTTGCTGGTCCACAGTCACGTCATCTCCGAAACGACCGGCTTACAGGCGGCGCTCGACGCCAAGCAGGACGAGAGCGAGAAAGGCAACGCCAACGGCTACGCGTCGCTTGGCCCCGACGGCAAGGTGCCGGCCGCGCAACTGCCGTCGGCTCTCTTCGGCTCGCTCAACTATCAAGGCGATTGGAACGCCAACACCAATACTCCGACCATCCCGGCGGCGGCAGCCGGGAACAAGGGCTGGTATTACATGGTGTCGGTTGCCGGCGCCACGAGCGTCGGCGGCATCACCGATTGGAAGGTCGGTGACTGGGCCGTCTCTGACGGCACCAAATGGGTCAAGATCGACAACACCGATGCCGTGGCGAGCGTTGCCGGCAAGAGCGGGGCGGTGACGCTTCAGGTCGCTGACATCACCGACATGAGTGCGAACGGCCGCTCGCTGGCGCAGGCGGCCAACTACGCAGCGATGAAGACGCTGCTTGCCATCACGGCGGCGGATATTACCAACGCGTCGGCAAATGGACGGTCCCTGATCACCGCCGCCGACTATGCGGCGATGCGAACCTTGCTCGGGTTGGTCGCTGCCGCAACGGCCGCGACGGCAAGCACGTTGGCGCAGCGTGACGCGTCCGGCGATATCACAACTCGCCTGTTCCGCTCGGAATATGCCGCGCCTGGAGCCACGGGCTACTTCTGCGGCCAGAACGCTCTCGGGGCTGGCGCCGACAACTACATTCGGCCGATGACGCCCGCTCAGGCGGCGGCTTTGCTCACCCCCTCAATGCAGCTTCAGCGGTTCTATGAAAGCGCGCCGCAAACTTGGACTAACGGTGGCACCCTGACCTTGGCACATGGACTGGGTGTCAGACCAAATATCTACCA
>NZ_RZSA01001376.1:0-1291 GCF_003998075.1 Mesorhizobium sp. M2A.F.Ca.ET.037.01.1.1
GGCGGATCATCATTCTTCTCATCATTGCCGCCGCCGCGAGCCTGCTCGGCATGCCGGCGCTGGCCGGAGCGGCTGCCACGGGAGCGCGCGTCCTCATCGGCATCGTGCTGGTCATCTTCCTGCTGATCGTGCTCGGCGTCTTCGCGGTAACTTAAGCGCGACCGCCAGGTCGTCGCGGCGCGACCGCCAGGTCGTCGCGGCGCGACCACTTGGTCGTCGCCGGCGCGACGTTTCGCGGTGACCGAGACAAGAGCCGGACTGGTAATTCCCGCCCGTTTCCGCCATATAGCGGCCAAACGGATTGGCCAAACGGATTGGAATGACCGGTTAGATGGCAGGCACCGCCCCCTTCGCCAAGATGAACGGCATCGGCAACGAGATCATCGTTGCCGATATGCGTGGCCGTGCCGACAGGGTCACGCCGGCCGCGGCGATCGCGCTTAATGCCGACGCCGCGACCAAGTTCGACCAGATCATGGCGATCCATGACGCCCGCACGCCGACCGCTTATTATATCGACATTCTGAATTCCGATGGCACCAGCGCCCAGGCCTGCGGCAACGGCACGCGCTGTGTCGTCCAGGCCTT
The DNA here is from genome assembly GCF_003998075.1 of Mesorhizobium sp. M2A.F.Ca.ET.037.01.1.1. Classification (NCBI taxonomy): domain Bacteria; kingdom Pseudomonadati; phylum Pseudomonadota; class Alphaproteobacteria; order Hyphomicrobiales; family Phyllobacteriaceae; genus Mesorhizobium; species Mesorhizobium sp. M2A.F.Ca.ET.037.01.1.1. The sequence goes on from NZ_RZSA01001376.1 coordinate 589, forward strand.
GGCCGCCGAGACCGGCCAGAAGAGCTTCACCTTCGAGACCCGCGCCGGCATCCTGAATGCTCAGGAGCACGCGAACGGTCTGATCTCGGTCGACATGGGCAAGCCGCGCTTTGGCTGGCAGGAGATCCCCCTGGCGGAAGAGTTCCGCGACACCCGCATGATCGAATTGCAGATCGGGCCGATCGACGCGCCGGTGCTGCATTCGCCCTCGGCGGTGTCTATGGGCAATCCGCATGCGATCTTCTGGGTCGACAACGACGTCTGGTCCTACGAGCTCGACCGCTTCGGCCCGCTGCTCGAGAACCATCCGATCTTCCCCGAGCGCGCCAACATCACCATTGCCCAGGTGACGTCGCCTCAAACCATGATCATCCGCACCTGGGAGCGCGGCGCCGGCCTTACCAAGGCCTGCGGCTCGGCGGCCTGCGCCGCCGTGGTGGCCGCCGCCCGCACCAAGCGCACCGGCCGCAGCGTCTCGCTGCTGACGCCGGGCGGCGGCGAATTGCATGTCGAATGGCGCGACGACGACCACGTCATCCTGACGGGTGCCGCCGAATGGGAATTCTCCGGCAGCTTCGATCCCTCGACCGGGGCCTGGGCCCGCGACACCGAAAGCGCCGCCTGATGTCCGCCCTTGAGAAAGGCGCGGTCACCAACGGTATCGACGTCGTCACCTTCGGCTGCCGCCTCAACACCTATGAAT
>NZ_RZSA01001377.1:0-1288 GCF_003998075.1 Mesorhizobium sp. M2A.F.Ca.ET.037.01.1.1
CAGCCGCTCGGTGCCGGCGAGGTCGAGAAAGGCCTCGTCGATCGACAGCGGCTCGACCTGCGGCGTCAGCGCCAGCATCAGCGCCCGCACCTGGCGGCCGACACCGACATATTTTTCCATGTTGGGCGGAATCACCGCCGCTTCCGGGCAGAGTTCCAGCGCCTTGAACATCGGCATGGCCGAGCGAACGCCCTGAATCCGGGCGATATAGCAGGCGGTGGAGACGACGCCGCGACGGCCGCCGCCGATGATGACCGGCTTGTCCTTCAGCGCCGGATTGTCGCGCTTTTCGATCGCCGCGTAGAAGGCGTCGCAATCGATATGCGCGATCTTGAGCCGGTAGAGCTCCGTGTGCCGGACAAGGCGCGGACTGCCGCAGCGATCGCAGCGGCGCGTCTCCGAGCGCTGGAGCGCCAGGCAGTCACGGCAAAAACCGTGTTCGGGATTGTTGACAGGAGCCGCCATCGCTGCGAACATAAAGAGAACAAACGCAATGGTACGACAGCGCAAGGCCGGCAACAAGCTTGGCCTGGGGAGAACGCATGAGCACGACCATAGCACCGCTGACCCCCGAGCGCTGGGCCGATTTCGAGGACCTCTTCGGCAAGCAGGGCGCCTGCTATGGCTGCTGGTGCACCCATTTCCGGCTGGCGCCGGCGGAGCGCCGCGCCAGCGACAAGGAGCGCAATAAGGATCTCATCAAGGCGCGCATCGAGGCAGGTCCCCCGCCGGGGCTCCTGGCGTTCGAGGACAGCAAGGCCGTCGGCTGGATGCAGGTCGGCCCGCGCGCCGACGTGCCCGAATGGAACAATCAGGGCCGGGGCTCGGCGCCGGTCGATCCGGCCGACGCCGGCGACCCGGATGTCTGGGCGATCTCCTGCTTCTTCATCCGCGTCAAAGCGAGGGGCCGCGGCGTCTCGCACCGGCTCGTCGAGGGCGGCATCGCCTTCGCCCGGGAGAATGGCGCGAGGCTGCTGGAAGCCTGCCCGATCGACCTGTCGCGCGATTCGCGCTCGATCGGGCTTTTCGTCGGTTCGTCGCGGGTGTTCGAGAAGGCCGGCTTCGAAAGGCTCGTTGAGCGCAAGCCCGGCCGGCCGCTGATGCGGCTGGTGCTTTAGCCGGATGCGCTTTTGGCCTACAGTCAACGTCTTGCGGCTGTAACGCTTCTTGCCTACCAAAAGCACCATTGTTTCGTCTTCCGACAGCACGGAGAACCGACGTGAAGCGTATTTTGCCACTTGCCTTTGCCCTCGCAATCAGCGCGCCAGCCTTTGCCCAGACCGTGGAC
>NZ_RZSA01001378.1:0-1288 GCF_003998075.1 Mesorhizobium sp. M2A.F.Ca.ET.037.01.1.1
GCCAAAGCGCGAAAGACGGCATTCATGCTCATGGCTCTAATATGCAACCATTTGGTTGCATGTCAAGCGGTGAGGCGCAAAAAGATCGGGTGCCGGGCTGCGCGGACTGGCGCCTTCAGCTGCGGGAGCGTCAGCGCTTGCGGGAGAACCAGAAGGCGTCGGCCATGCGCGTCATGCCGATGCGCTCGTAGAAGCCGACGGCGTCGGGCATCGAGATCAGGCTGATGGCGACCGAAGGGCCGAGCTGGCGGCGCGCCTCGTCCATCAGGCCTTTGCCGATGCCGAGCCCTTGCGCCGAGGCGGACACAGCGAGCTCGGAAATATAGCAGACCCAGGAGAAGTCGGTGACGCCCCGCGCGACGCCGACAAGCGGCTTGCCTTCTTTGTCGAGGCGCGCGGTCAACACTAGGTTGGCATTGTCGAGCATCCTCTTCAGGCGGGCCTCGTCATCGATGGGCCGCGTCTCGCCGAGGCCGGATTCGACCAACACGCGGCGGAATTCGGCGACAATCGAGCCTGGGCTCGCTGGCGTAGAGGACTTTGGAAGGATCGGCCATGGCGGCAGACTGCACCAGCCGGCCAGGATTTCGAAGCCATTTTGAGGTGTCATTCCGTCCGCAAGCCATGCCCCGCCATTGGCCCAAGCGCCGTGCACGAACAGTTGCCTTTCATTTGCCGCCGGCTTTGTGTAAACCGTCCCGCAAATTCCCCGCAGCCACGAAGAAGACGGGCCAGGTACCCATGGATAAATTCACCAAGCTCACCGGCGTCGCCGCGCCAATGCCGATCGTCAATGTCGACACCGACATGATCATCCCGAAGGATTATCTCAAGACGATCAAGCGCACCGGGCTCGGCACCGGCCTGTTCGCCGAGATGCGCTACAATGAGGACGGTTCGGAGAACCCGGATTTCGTGCTCAACAAGCCGGCCTACCGCAAGGCGCAGATCCTGGTCGCCGGCGACAATTTCGGCTGCGGCTCGAGCCGCGAGCATGCGCCCTGGGCGCTGCTCGATTTCGGCATCCGCTGCGTGATCTCGACCTCTTTCGCCGACATTTTCTACAACAACTGCTTCAAGAATGGCATCCTGCCGATCACGGTCAGCCCGGAAGACCTTGACAAACTGATGGACGACGCCTCGCGCGGCTCCAACGCGACGCTGTCGATCGACCTGGAAGCCAAGGAAATCCGCGGGCCGGACGGCGGCGTGGTCAAATTCGACCTCGACGATTTCAAGCGCCACTGTCTGCTGAACGGCCTGGACGACATCGGCCTCACCATGGAGA
>NZ_RZSA01001379.1:0-1287 GCF_003998075.1 Mesorhizobium sp. M2A.F.Ca.ET.037.01.1.1
GCGTTGGCCTTCCGCGACGCGATCGCGGCGATGGTACCGTCTTCGACCGAGGAGCGGTTGATGATGGCCAGGAGGTAGTTGAGGTTCCTGGTGTTGACCCGCTTGGCGCGTAACTCGGGCAGCAGCGCCGGCGCGATCTGGTCCCATATCCAGTCGCCGTGCCAGCTGACGTCGTAGAGCGCATAATTGCTCTCGCCCTCGGGCATCTCGGTCGAGAGCTCGTGCCTGATCTCCCTGAGAATGATGTCGAGAACCTGGGACGGGAACGCCTTGTGCAGCTGGGGCAGCCATGGCGGGAAGCCGTTCAGCTCCTGCAGGGCGTATCGGGTCGCGATCTCCGCCTCGGTCGCGTTTAGGGCCAACGGCCAGCCGTCGGTCTCCCGTGCCTCGATGGAGAGGCCGGTGAGCCCGAAGATCGTCGTGAACGGCGTGCTGTTGGCGGCCGCGCCTTCCGAGCGAAGCTGCGGCCTATTCTGGCGCCAGTAGCCGACGGTGCTATCGCGGAACGCGCGCGCTACGTCCTCGCCGAACGTCGCGATCAGAGCACGCCAGTTCCCGGCGGTCCACCAGTTATGCTGGCTATCGCCACTCCGCATCTGCTCGTGGAGATAGTACTGATCATTGGAGACCTTGCCTGGCTTGCCGAAGTCGCGGATGGTAGCGACGCGGCTCGCCAGGATCTTCTTGGCCCGCTCCTTCGCCTTGGCCTCCTTCGCAGCCTCCCTGTCGGATCGACGCTTCCAGGCGGCCTGCTGCCGCTTGAATTTGGCGGCGGCCCCCTTCGGTGGGTTGAGCAGCTTATCGAGTTCGGTCTCGACTTCGGGATCGATCGTCGCCGCCGTCTTTAAGCGTTCCCGCCATGCACGCGGTCGGCCGTTCTGCTGATAGAGTGAAACCGCGAGCGTGAGCGCCACGAGCTTGTCGTCCGTGAGCGGCCGATCGGCAATCTGCTCAATGATGTAGTCGAAATCGGAGCCGTCGAAGGCCCAGTAGGCGCCGAAGATCGACACATGCCAGTAGTCTGTCAGGCGTTCGCCGTTCTTGCGCTTCCGGCGTGCCCGCTCCTCGGCCACGCAGTTCCAGAACAGCGCTCGATTGATTTGGGGCCACTCGCGGACCAGTTGCGGCAGCTCGTTGCGAACCTCCTCGAAGAGGCCACGCCCGTAGTCCTCGGCTATAGGGAGTTTCCGCAGGATCGACAGAGGCAGCTTCTTCAGCGTCGCCGGGTTGCGGCCCCGGATCATTCGCATGAGGACCTGGCCGGCGGTCTGCCCGAGCCAGCTGTAT
>NZ_RZSA01000137.1:0-9848 GCF_003998075.1 Mesorhizobium sp. M2A.F.Ca.ET.037.01.1.1
TATATATATAGAAACAAGGGGTTAGTTGTATTTTTCGGGTGTATGGACGATTTCAGGAAAAATACATGTCTCCCCGCGAAGCGTGACCGTTGACGAAATGCCGACGAATCCGGCTTTATGCGCGAATTCCCGAGCACCCGAGAAGGATTCCCGCAATGGACATCATACGCGACATGATCGTGGCAGACCGTGGAAGCCCGAGGCAGTTCCGCAAAGGTCCGCTTCCCGAAGACGTGGGGCCGGATACCATCGGCCGCTTGCGTCGTGCCGGTGCGCTGCCTGCCATCGTTCTGGACGAAGCCGATAACGCGGCTATCGACGCCTTCGCTCAACTCATCGAGACCGCCCCGGCCCGCAAGGGCAAGACGAAGTAAGGACGAATGTCCGGCCTTGAGATACGCGCGGACTGGAATACGGCAGAGGTCCGCGCCCTCATGCGCAAGATACAAGGCGCCCGGTTGCATCAGGCGCTTTCCGTGGCAGTCAACACCACGGCTAAACAGGTCCGCACCAACGCGGCTCGCATCGTAGCGAAGCAAGGCGGATTGAAGCGGGCCGATGTTGATCCCTCGATACGCATCTATCCCTATTCGAAGCCCACAACGCTAACCGCGACTGTCCGAGGCAGCGGCAGGCCTATAGCGCTTGTGAAGTTCGCGGCGAGGCAGACGAAGACCGGTGTCAATGCAAACGCCTGGGGCGTCCGAAAGCTCTACAAAGGCACGTTCATTGCAACGATGCGGTCAGGGCATGAGGGGGTGTTTATCCGCACCAGCAAAAAGCGATTCCCGATCAAAGAACTATGGGGGTCAGGTGTTACCCAGGTCATGAGCCAAGCCATTGAGCAAGGCCAGCTTGTGACCGATGCGCAAGACCGTCTCACCACGAACGTGATACGGCAGTTGAAGCGTTACGCCTTCAAGGGTTGATCCCTGATACATCACAAACGTTGATGCATTACGCGACGCCCTACGCCGTTGCACCCCTCGGCGGAAGGATCAATGCCCGATGCCTCAAAGGCCGAAACCTGAATTATATCAATGGCTTAGGATTTCGCGGGTCCTTCCCCGGCCGCGCCAGGGGTGAGGGGGACGCTGCGGCGCACATTCTCTCTAGCGTCTGGCCCGGCCAAACGTATACCTTCACTATGCGCCACGAATAGAAACCATCGCTTTCGTTGATGGGTTCGGGAATTCCGCGGTGCCCTGCCTCGGCGGAATCAGTCAACGACTTCAAAGCGTTCCCAGGTCGGCGTCAGCGCTCGGGCCTCGCAATCGTCATATGCGCGCTATTCGTCTAGCAGTTCCTTGACAGATCCGTGCCGCAAGAACTCTTCGCCGCGAAGGTGCTGGACCCTGGCCCGCAACCCAGGTTTCACCCATTGTGTCGCCGGGTACTTCTTTCGCATCGCCTCGCTTGGTGGGGCACCGCCCGCCTTCGCTTTGACCTTCGCCCATAACCGTTCGCGAGCTTCACGGCCCAAGGTGATGACGGCGGCCCCGACATAGTGATGGGTGCCCGGTTCCACGAACCTGGCAATGGCTGGCTTCCCGGCCTCGCGCTCGACCCCGACAAGATCAAGATCAGTGTGCTTGTAGCTTTTCGCCTTCGTCCAGTTCGCGGTCGGGCCGCTGCGATAGACGCTATGGGCGCGCTTGGACACGACACCCTCAATTCCGGCTTGGTCGACCAGATAGAAGATCGAAGCGGCGTCGCCTGGCAACGTCTCGCTGAATTGAATCCGGGTGCCAGGCTTCACGATGCTGTAGAGCATTTCCCGCCTCGCCTTGCAGCCGATGTCGCGCAAGTCATGGCCGTTGAGGTGCAGGATATCGAACGCCCCCAGGATGGCGGCGTATGGGTCTTTCTGGATAACCCGCTGCATCAGGTGGAAGTCGGGCCGGCCGTCGGCGCCAGGCACCACGGCCTCCCCGTCAATGATGGCGGACTCTACCTCAAGCTCGCGGGCGGCCTCAACGATGCCGAGGTATCGTTTCGTCCAGTCCGCGCCGCTACTCGAATAGGCGCGGACCTCGCCGGCTTCGATGATGACTTGCGTTCGGTAGCCGTCTAGCTTGATCTCATGAATCCAGTCGTCGCCGAGCGGCGGGCTCTTCACAAGCTTGGGCTTCATTGGCGGTATGAACACAAGACGCATGACTGACTCGCTGGCGGCGATTCAATCAGCTTCTACTAAAATAGTTCCGAAGGCCCTAGCGTTGCGGGTTGAGCGCTCCTTAAGCTCCTTGCCGTACAATGATGGAATGATGCCCGTACCGCCCAACCCATATATCATCGCGTTGATCGCTTTTGCCGGAACCATCATCGGCGGCGCCATTTCGTTCGGAACACAGGCATGGTTGCGGTTCTACGAACGTAAGCAGGACCGGCGGTCGCTCGCCTTAGCGTTCGCGGCCGAAATTGAAGGCTATCTCAAAATCGTCGAACGGCGGAAACAAGTGCAATCGGCGGAAAATCTTTTACAACAGGCTCTAGCGGGGCAACCCACTTCCCTTCGCGGCTTCCTTAGCCAGAACGACACCCAGATGGAAGCTTTCCCGATTGCCAGCGCGAATGTGGGAAAGATCGGTTTGCTCGGCCCGTTGAGCGGCGAGGTCGTCCAATTCTACACCTTGGCAAAAGCAGTTCGGGCCACGGGGGTCGACGCCAATGCAGGCCGGTACGACAGCTATACCCCGGCGCAAATGGCGAGTCTGATCGAAGAGGAATTGGCCGTCTGGCGCATGGCCGTCAATCTTGGAAACACGCTCGTGAAAATGCTCCGGCGTTGATGGGTCAGGTTCCTCATCCCGTTCCCGTTCTTCCGCTTCCTCTAGAGCCTTAAGCAGTGAGACGAAGTTGCGAGGCAATACCGGATCAACTTCCAGCCCTAACAGCTTGTGCAGTGCCCGCCGGTTTTGCTCGTCCCGGATCATCGAGCGAATGGCTTTCGCGCCAGCCTGAGAACCTTGCGCCATTGGAGGTCGTCCACCCTGTATCCGGGGAAAAACTCCCCGCATCTGGAGTGGTTCCAATTCGGCTCATCTGTACGCGATCAGTTCGGCGGTCGCCCAAAAGCCGACCGCCATGAACAACAGCACCATAAAGGCGAACGCCAAGAGCTTCATTGCACTGCCTTCATGCCGCCTCACCCGCCGCTGGCCTCGCCTTCCATGATGCCAGGCCGATAGCGGCGCGGCCCGCCGAGGTCCGGCGGCGTTGCCATCCCGGCGCCTGTCTCATATCAGCGAGGCCGAGGTCGACCAAGCCCATGAAGATTTTGTCGAGCCCATCGTCGGGGGCGTCCGTCCACTCGTCGGACAGCCGCCGAAGGGTGCGCGCTTGTGCCGGTGTCAACATCAGCGCCACCCCGCGAGCGTGCGCCATTCGACCGGCCGACCTTCGGCGAAAGCGCGGTTGACGCCCTCGCCCATGCCCTTGGATATCCCGAGGTCGGTATAGACAACGGTCGCCTCGGCCACCCTGCCCCACGCCAGGCCGGCGTCGATGCCTCGGGCGCGTTCCACGGGGTTGCCATCGTCCAGCACGCCGGGTTGCGTATAAAGCAGATGGCTAGCCGCCGGGGCGTCACCTCGCGCCAGGCAATCCCGCATCGCGGCCCGAGCATAGGCCACGTTGCGATTGACGTCGCCGGCATACGGCGACTCCAGAATGACCAGCCGCCACGGCGACGGGAACGGTTTCGCGCGCGCCTCGCCAAGCTGTTTCAATTCGTGCCGGGAGAAGTGGTCGCCGAACGGGTCATAGGTCGCGATAAACTCGGCGGCCCGTAGCGGCAGTGGCTTCGCGTTGTCGCTCATGCCGCCACCTCGGGCGCCGGGATCAAGTAACGCGTTTCCTCGCCCTTGATCTTCCGGCAAACGATGTTGTGGCCTTTCTTGCGAAGGGTGCCCGCGATGTAGCCGCGCAAGGTGTGGGCCTGCCATTCCGTGCCTTCCATAAGCTCGGCGAAGGTGGCGCCGTTCTCGCGCGACACAAGCTCAATGATCTTCGCCGCCTTCGTTTGCTTGGGCGCCTTCGCTGGCTTCGGACCCTCGGTAGCGACGCGCTGGCGCCGGGCCTCACGGCGAGCCTCGATTTCCTCGGGCGTCGACTTCGTCGGCGGGAGGTCCGCAACAGCGGCGCGCATCGCTGCCGGCGTCATCTTCGCGGCCTCGGCCACGGTCGCCTTGACCTCGACCGGCTCGGCGGTAGCGTCGCCAGCTATGACGGTGATCGGCTCGGCGAGCCGCGCCGCCGTTTCATCGTACGGCCGGCCGTTGACGAAAGCGGCGGCGATGATGTCGGCGGGGATACCCTCGGCCAGCACCTTGGACGGCGCGGCGACATGGGGATACCATTCGCGGGCGCCGGGGCTCACCGCCACAGGCTCATCCGCAATGTAGCCGGGGAACTTGCCGGCCAGTTGCTTGGCAAAGCGCTTCGCATTCGACTTCACATTGAAGGACTTCATTGTCGTTTCCAATTCGGCTAGAGTGTTTGCAATTCGCAAACGCCGACATAGCGTCGAATATGCGTGATGTATATAGCTAGGATCAAAAAAAGTGGGGCGCCGGAAAAATCTTGAGGGCATCAGCCTAGCCGCTTTTGCCCGAGAAATGGGCGTTACGCCCAACGCGGTGAGGCAAAGAGTGCAGCGCGGAAGCCTGGCCGGGGCCATCCTGGCAGACGGTTCCGTCGACGCGGTCAAAGCGCGGGTCCAATGGTTTGCAAATAGCAACCCAAACCAGCAAAGGCGGAAGCCGGCGGCGAAAACTTCCAAGCTTCGCGAGGCCGCCGAGGGCGCCCAGGAAAACAGCGAATACGACCTCAAGGTTGAGCGAATGGCCGTCGACCTTGAGGCCGCCAAGATCAACCTTGAACGGCTAAAGGAAGCAACGGTCGACCGCGAGGAAGCGCGCCGCGCGATCCGTTCGCTGATGCTGGTCTTTCGCGCCGCCATGCTGAATTTCGCGAACCGCCACGCCTCGGATATCGCGGCCGAGGTCGAGGCGGATCCGGTTCGCCTCGCCGGTGCGCTTGAAGGCTACATGCGCGTCGCCCTGGCCGAGCTGGCGAAGACGCGGGCACCACTGGACGCCGGAACCTTCGGGGACGCCGCGTGCTGAGCGAGGGCGCCTTTGAATACCTGTTTGAGGAAGGGATTGCGGCCATTGAGCCCGACCCGCCCTTCACCGTTTCGGAATGGGCGGACGAACACCGTTTCCTAAGCTCGAAAGCTTCGTCGGAACCCGGCAAGTGGCGGACCGCCCGAACCCCGTACCTCCGCGAGATCATGGATTCGCTGTCCACGTATTCAGCGGTCGAAACCGTGGCGCTCATGAAGGGCGTGCAAATCGGCGCCTCGGAAGCTGGCTTCAACTTCGTCGGCTACACAATCCACCATTCGCCCGGCCCCATTATGTACGTCTTGCCGACTATCGCCATGGCGAAAAAGTTCAGCAAGACGCGCATCGATCCGATGATTTCGGAAAGCCCGGCGCTCGCTGAAAAGATCCAGCCGGCGAGGGCTCGCGATAGCGGAAACACAATCGAGCAAAAGGACTTTGACGGTGGCGCCCTGTTTATGGCGGGCGCTAACTCGGGCTCGGGCCTTCGCGGCTCGCCGGTGTCACGCTTGGTTCTGGACGAAGTCGACGCCTACCCGGCATCAGCGGATGACGAAGGCGACCCCGCCATGCTGGCGATCAAGCGAACGGCGAACTTCCCGCGTCGCAAAATTTTCATCACGTCTTCGCCGAAGCTCAAGATTAATAGCCGTATCGAGAAAGCCTTTAAGGACGGCGATCAACGCTATTACAACGTGAAGTGTGAGCGGTGCGGCACCCTGCAGCCCATCGTGTGGAGCGCGATCAAATGGGAAGCGGGCCGGCCGGAAACGGCGGCCTTCGTTTGCCAGGCGGCGGACCCAGACACCGGCGAGCTTTGCGAGCACCGGCACACCGAAGCCCGCAAAAAGTTCTTGCTGTCCGAAGAGCACGGCGCCGAGTGGGTTCCTACCGCGACGCCGATCCGGCCGAACGTGCGCAGCTATCACCTTTCCGCGCTCTACTCGCCTTGGTTCAAATGGTCGGAATGCGTCTCGGAATTCCTGGCGGCGAAAGACGACCCCGCGCTGCTACAGATTTTCGTCAACACCGTTCTAGGCGATTCATGGGAAGACCTTAGCGGCGAGAAGGCGGACCCCGAGGCCCTACTTTCGAAGCGCGAAGACTTCACGGGTTGCCCCGCCCGCGTCGCCCTCATCACTGCCGGCGTGGACGTGCAGCCCGACCGCCTCGAATGCGAAACCGTTGGATGGGGCCGCGACGAGGAATCGTGGTCGCTTGATTACAAGGTCTTCACTGGCGACCCCTCACAACAAGAGGTTTGGGATCAACTTGACGATTACTTGCGCGAGCGGTTCCCGCATCCCGCGTTCCCGAACGGCATGGCGATTTCTGCCACCGCTGTCGATACCGGCGGCTCAAATACGCAAGACGTTTACCGCTTCGTCAAGCCGCGCGAGGGCCGGCGGATTTGGGGTATCAAGGGTTATGCCGGACGGCGCCCGGTGTGGCCGAAAAAGCCGACACGAAACAACAAAGGCCGGATCAACCTTTTCCCTATCGGCGTGGACAGCGCAAAGGAGACCGTTACCAAGCGCCTCGAAAAGACGGGGCCAGACGTAAGGGGGGCCGGCGCATGTCACTTCCCCATGGAACGCGATAAGGAATACTTCGATCAGTTGACGGTCGAGGTAAAGAAAACCCGGTACGTCAAAGGCTTCAAAGATGTGTATTGGTGGAAGCCAGACGCCGCCCGAAACGAGGCGTTGGACTGCCGCGTCTACGCCTACGCCGCGTTGCAAGGCTTGATCGCGGCCGGCATCGTCTTGAACCGCGAGGCCACCAAGGTCGAGGGTAAGTTAGGCCCCGCCGAGCCCGCACCGGCGCCGCTACCGCCGGCCCCGGAAGCCTCGGCACCCGCACCCGAGGCCTCACCCCCGGCCGAGCTGGCGGACGAATCGCAACATGCTGGAATTCAGCCGCCTCGGGCGAATGGTAAAGTGCACCGGAAACGGCGTCGCGTCGTCGCCAGCCCGTACATGTGATGTCATGACCGATTTGGAAATATTGCTGGCTACCAAAGCGGCGCTGCTTAAGGCGATGCGCTCGGGCGCACTTATCGTCCAGCACGGTGACAAGCGTGTGCAGTATCGCAGCATAGACGATTTGCGGGCGGCCCTGGCCGGCATCAACGACGAGATCGCCACCGCCGAGGGTCGGCCTCGAAAGCGCGTGTTCTACCTTGACGTTCGGCGGGGCTACTGATGGGCATTATCTCAGGCATCCGGCGGGTAGCGCATGCCTTCCGCGTTACCGGCGGCGGGAACAACTCGTTTGAGGCGGCAGGCAATGGCCGCCGCTTGCGCGGCTTCAACCCTTCGAAAAACCACGTCAATGTCGCGATCCGCGCCGCCGGTCCGACCCTGGTCGCTCGCGCCCGCTGGCTTTACGAAAACGATGGTTACGCCGGAAACGCGGTGGACGAATGGACCTCGCAGGCCGTTGGCGATGGCATCAAGCCCCGGCCCCGCTTCAAGGGCAAGAAAGCGGCCAAGGCGGCACTGCTCAATCTGTTCTTGAAATGGACGGACGAAGCGGACGCCGAGGGGAACACCGATTATTTCGGCATCCAAGAGAAGGTCGCCCGCGAGGCCTATCTAACCGGCGAGTGCTTCGTGCGGCTTCGCAATCGTCGCCCTGGCGATATGTGGACCGTCCCCTTTCAGTTACAGATTCTGCCGACCGAAATGCTGGATATGGGTTTCAGCGCCTCGCTTCCGGGCGGCAATTTCGTGGTCGCCGGTATCGAATTCAACTTGCTCGGCGCCCGCGTCGCCTATCACTTCTGGCGCTATCACCCGCACGATGAACGGCCACCGAACACCGTGAGCGCCCGCGACCGCGTCCGCGTCCCGGCTTCCGAGGTGTTCCACGTCTTCGACGGACGCCAGGGCGGGCAAATCCGCGGTGTTCCCCGGATCGCTCGCGCGCTGGTCAAAATCTTCGGCCTTGAGATTTATGACGACGCCGAAATCGACCGCAAGAAAAACGCCGCGCTGTTCACCGCGTTCTTGATCGGCCGGGGTGAAAACCCCATGCGTCTTGACGACGAGGAAGACGAAGACGATTTGCCGATCGCCGGCATGGAGCCCGGCGCAATCGTGGACCTCGGCGACGATAAGGATATCAAGTTTTCCTCGCCGGCCGAGGTCGGCGGGTCTTATGAGGCTTTCCAGTATCGCACCATCTTGAAGATTTGCGCCGCGCTCGGGGTGCCGTATTCCTATGTTACCGGCGATATGACCAAGGGCAATTTCTCAAACGTCCGCACCGCCATTATGGCGTTCCGCCGCCGGATATCGCAGTGGCAGAACAATACGCTGATCCATCAGCTTTGCCGCCCGGTGTGGGTCGCCTTCGTTGAGCGCGCGGTGATGGCCGGGCTTGTCGAGCTTCCCGGTTATGACGAAGACCCGAGCGAATATTGGCAGTGCGATCACCTTCCGCCGCGCCAGGAATGGCTTGACCCGGCTAAGGACATCGCGGCCGAAAAGGAAGCGATCAAGGGCGGCTTGAAGAGCCGCACGCAATCCATTGCCGAACGCGGCTATGATCGCGAAGACCTGGACGACGAGATCGAGGAAGAGCGCGCCGAGGCGGCGGGGAGGAAGACCCCGCTTGTTTTCGATACCGATGGAACCGCGCCGCCGGCCGCCTCAAGCGCGGCGCCGCCGCCCGCGAACGACGACCCCGCAGATAACGAAGACGACCCGCCGGAGGATTTGCCAAATGCCGCGTGACCTTCCGCTAGTCGCGAGCCTGCTTTTCGATACGCCCTTGCTCATTCATCGCGGCAAGGCGAACACCATCCTTAACGCGATTGGCCCCCGCATCCTCGACGGCCTGGCGGTGGGTGCCTCCGAATTGCCGCGCCCGCAGCGCGAGGCCCGAGCCGGCCAGGGCCGGAACTTTCGCAGTGGCGGCTACATGGCGGACAACGGAATCGCCGTGCTGCCAGTGCTCGGAACCTTGATCCGGCGCGGTTCATGGCTGGACTCCGAGTCCGGCCTTACCAGCTATTCCGCGCTGTCCGATGCGGTCACGGAAATCATGTACGACCCGGCGGTTCGGGGCCTCATGCTTGAGCTTGATTCCCCCGGCGGCGAAGCCAGCGGTTGCTTTGACCTGGCGCGCTTCATTCGCAGCGCCAGCGAGGCCACCGGCAAACCGGTTTGGGGGCACGTCAACGAAGTGGCGGCCTCGGCCGGCTACGCGGTGATAAGCTCGGCCTCGCAAATTTGGGTGCCGACCACGGGCGAGTGCGGCTCGATTGGTTGCCTCGCCGCGCATGTGGATGTGAGCGAGGCGGACAGGCTGGCGGGCGTCCGCTGGAATTACATTTTCTTCGGCGCCGAGAAAGCGGACGGCAACATGCATGAGCCGTTGAGCGACCGGGCCAGGGCAACTTTGCAGGCCGATGTTGACGCCCTCGGCGAAATGTTTGTGCAGCTTGTTTCGCAACATCGTGGAATCGACGCCGATACGATCCGTGCTACGGAAGCACGTATGTTTCGCGGCGCCGAAGCGGTTGAGTCTGGCCTGGCTGATAAGTCCGGCACCTTTGACGAAGCCTTGGAAGCGTTCGCGAATAGCGTTGACGAATTGCAAACGGTTACGCCTCAAGCGTCGTCAAAATCGAAACTAAAGGTAGGGCTTATGACCAAGGTTCTTGCAAACACTCCGCCGGCCCCCGTTGTGGAGCCCGAGCCCGCCCCGGCC
>NZ_RZSA01001380.1:0-1287 GCF_003998075.1 Mesorhizobium sp. M2A.F.Ca.ET.037.01.1.1
GTGATCGGCCCGTTGAAGGGCACGCGCTTCTGGATGTTCTGCGAGCATTTCATCCGCCGCGCCGCCGGTCTCGGCAAGGCGGGTACCGCCCACGACCCGGCGCGCTACGAACGCATGAACGCGTTTTGCGACGTGCTGGTCGTCGGCTCCGGTCCGGCCGGCCTGATGGCGGCCAAGGCCGCCGCCGACCAGGGCGCCCGGGTCATCCTCGCCGATCTCGAAGCCCATTTTGGCGGCTCCGCCAACTGGTCGGGCGAAACCATCGACGGCATGCCTGCCGCCGACTGGGCCCAGCGTATGGCCGCGCAGCTCGCAGGCAACGACAATGTGCGCCTTTTGCCGCGCACGACGGTGTGGGGCTATTACGACGGCAACACGTTGGCCGCGCTTGAACGGGTGACCGACCACAAGGAAGTCGCCGCCAAGGGCGAGCCGCGCCAGCGCTACTGGGCGATCCGCGCGGGCACGGTGGTGCTCGCCACCGGCTTCTTCGAACGGCCGCTGGTGTTCCCGGGCAATGACCGCCCAGGCGTGATGCTCGCGCACGCCGCCGAGCGCTATGTCAATGAGTATGGTGTGCTGCCGGGACAGCGCGTCGCGCTCTTCACCAACAACGACAGCGCCTACCGCTCGGCCGTCGCCCTGAAGAAGGCTGGCGCCGCGGTCGTCGCCATCATCGATGTCCGCAGCGATGTCTCGAACGAGATGCGCCGGCTGGCGAGCGATGCGGAAGCCGAGCTGCTTGCCGGTCACGCCGTGGTCGCGACCGAGGGCGGGAAGGCGCTCACCGGCCTTAAGGTGCAGCGCTTCGACGCCATGAGCGGTTCGCTCAGCGGCGACGAGCGCAGCATCCACGCCGAGAGCCTTCTGATGTCGGGCGGCTGGTCGCCGACCATCCACCTCGCCAGCCAGGCCGGCGCGAAAGCCGAGTGGGACCCTGCCAGGCAAGCTTTCCTGCCGCCGAAGCCGACGCAGCGCTGGATCGGCGCCGGCGCCTTCACCGGCAGTTTTTCGACAGCGGAGGCAATCGCGGAAGGTCGCGCCGCCGGTCTCCAGGCGGCCGGCGGTACGGCTTCATCCGGTCCCCTGCCCGTCGTCGAGGCGGCTCCGGGCGATCCCGATCCGGCTCCGGTCTTCGAGATCAGGGCCAAGGGCAAGAGCTTTGTCGACTTCCAGCACGACGTCACCGCCGAGGACGTGCGGCTGGCGCATCGCGAAGGCTTCGTCTCGGTCGAGCATCTGAAGCGCTACACCACGCTCGGCATGGCGACCGACCAGGGCAAGAAC
>NZ_RZSA01001381.1:0-1285 GCF_003998075.1 Mesorhizobium sp. M2A.F.Ca.ET.037.01.1.1
GTGAAGGACTGGTCGGGCGGCACCCGCATCGGCGATACGTTGGCCGAATTCAACCGGCTGTGGTCACGGCGCGTGCTGGGGCAGGGCGCCGTGGTGCTTCTCATCACCGACGGGCTGGAGCGCGACGACGTCACCGGCCTGTCGCAGGAGATGGAGCGGCTGCACAAGTCCTGCCGGCGGCTGATCTGGCTCAATCCGCTGTTGCGCTTCGACGGGTTCGAAGCGCGCGCCCGCGGCGTCAAAGCGATGCTGCCGCATGTCGACGAGTTCCGGGCAGTGCATAATCTCGACGCGCTGACCGATCTTTGCGCCTCTCTCGACCAGCGGCCCGCGGCCTCGGTCGATCCGCGCCGCTGGCTGCGAACTGGCGACAGGCGGGCCGCATAGCCATATGTTCTGCTTGGGAATGTCCCGGCGGGAAAACAGACTGTGTGAGAAGCGACAATGGATGAGAGCATATATCTCGATGAAGCCCGTGATCCGCTGATCATCGCGGAGGGCTGGATGAAGGACGGCAAGGATGTCGCCATCGCGACCGTGGTCGAGAACTGGGGTTCGGCGCCGCGTCCGGTCGGCAGCCATCTGGTCATCGACGCTGAAGGGAATTTCCATGGCTCTGTCTCGGGCGGCTGTGTCGAGGGCGCCGTGGTGACCGAGGCGATCGACGTCATCGGCTCGGGCAAGGCCAGGATGCTGGAGTTCGGCGTCGCCGACGAAACGGCCTGGCAGGTGGGCCTTTCCTGCGGCGGCCGTATCAAGGTCTATGTCGAAAGGCTGGGCTGACCGCCGTGGATCCATACATTCTCAAGACCTTGAACGAGGAACGCCGCGCCCGCCGGGCAGTGATTGTCGTCACCGACCTTGGCGACGGCCGCGACCGCATCGTGCGCGAGGGCGATCCTGTCGCGGGCGATCTCGGGGCGGCAATCGCCAATGCGTTTCGTACCGGCAATTCGCGGTCAGTGGAGGCGGAAGGGCGGACCTTTTTTCTCAACGCGCATCTGCCGCGCCCGCGCCTCGTGGTGATCGGCGCGGTGCATATCAGCCAAGCGCTGGCGCCGATGGCCAGGATCGCCGGCTACCCGGTCGAGATCATCGACCCGCGCACCGCCTTCGCGACCCCGGAGCGCTTTCCCGACGTCGCGCTGCATGCCGAATGGCCGGAGGATGTGCTGAAGCGCGCGCCGCTCGACAGCTACACGGCGCTCGCCGCAGTCACCCATGATCCGAAGATCGACGATTTCGCGCTGAAGGCGGCGCTCGACGCCCGCTGCTTCTATGTAGG
>NZ_RZSA01001382.1:0-1285 GCF_003998075.1 Mesorhizobium sp. M2A.F.Ca.ET.037.01.1.1
AGGCTACCCTGCTCGGCTGAAGCCAGGCGCGCCTGAGAAGGCCCTCAGGCGCGCTTCACTTCGACTTCTTGAGCAATCCAAGCCGGACAAGGCTCTCAGCGGTCGCGACAAGCGCGTCTTCGCGTGATCGCGGCGTCCAGCCAAGCAAGCGCATGGCCTTGGCGCTCGTCGCGTTCCTGGCTTTGCCCAATTCCGTCACGATCTGAGCCGCCTGCCCGTCGAACAGCCCGGCGATCCGGACAAGCCAGTCCGGCAGCTCTCTTGTGGTAACCCGCGACGCCGCATTGCCGAGCCGCGCTTTCAGCGTCCGCGCGATCTCCAGCATCGTCATGAAATCGCCGCTGATGGCCAGGAACCGCTCGCCTTTGGCCGCAGGATTGGTCATGGCGCGCAGATGCAGGTCGGCGACGTCGCGCGCATCGACCACGCCGAAGACCATGCGGGGCAGTCCGGGCATCTCGCCATCCATCAGGCGCCTGATGAAATCGGTCGACGTCGAATGATCCGGCCCCAGGACCGGCCCGAAGATGCCGACCGGATTGACCACCGCCAGTCCCAGTGCGCCGCATTGGGTGGCAATAAAATCCCACGCCGCCCGCTCGGCGAGCGTCTTCGACTTCACATAGGCGCCGACCTTTTCCGAAAGGTTGGTCCAGTTCTCCTCCGTGAACGGACGTCCGACGACCGATGACTGGCCATAACCGACAGCGGCAAAGGACGAGGTGAGCACCACCCGTTCGACCCCGGCATCGCGTGCGGCCCACAGCACGCGCAACGCCCCTTCCCTGGCCGGGACGATCAGGTCGTCCTCATGCTTCGGCACGCCGGGCGGAAAAGGCGAAGCGACATGAAGGACGTACCGGCATCCGGCGACCGCCTCAGACCAGCCTTTGTCGCTCATGAGATCGGAATGGGCGAAGGAAAGCGCGTCGCCCGGCTCGGCGCCGCCGACCTCCAGCATCGCAAGAACATGGGTTTCGCGCCTGGCCGAGCGCACCGTGGTGCGCACGCGGTAGCCAGCGTTCAGAAGCGCTACGATGCAATGAGCGCCGAGAAAGCCGGATCCGCCGGTCACAAGCACCAACTCGCCGCTCATGCCCGCCTCCCTTCGGCACTGTTCCGACCGATGCGGCGCAGTCTGTCAGATGGCGACCTGCGTGCCAATCTCCACGACGCGTCCGGTCGGGATCTGGAAATACTCCGTCGCGTCCGCCGCCGTCTTGGCCAGGCCGATGAACAGCCGGTCCTGCCAGATCGGCATGCCGGAATTGGGTGAAGCCTTCAG
>NZ_RZSA01001383.1:0-1284 GCF_003998075.1 Mesorhizobium sp. M2A.F.Ca.ET.037.01.1.1
GGCGGCCATCGCGGGGGTTGCGGTGTAGGCGCATGGCCAGGATGGAAAGAATACCGGAAGCAGGCTCGGAAGAGGCAATCCGCGCCTACAAGACGATCCTGTCGCAGGTCATCGACCAGCGCCCGTCCGGCATGCGCCAGCGCCTGGCCGACGCGCTCGGCAAGCACCGCAGCTTCGTCACGCAGATTTCCAGCCCCGCCTATACGATCCCGATCCCGTCAAAGCATCTGCCTTCCATCTTTTCCGTCTGCCATTTCAGCCAGGCCGAGCGCGACCAGTTCATGGCCGCCTATCACCAGGCGCATCCTGGCAAGGCGCCCGCGGCGTCCGGTCCGCGCAAGACGCGACACGTCTCGCTCATCGTGCCGGATTTCGGCGACGACAGGCAGAACGCGGCGCTCGACCGGGCGATCAACGACTTCATCCAGAAAATAACCAGCATCGCCGGCAAGGGCAGCGGCTGACCTTTGTTGCCGGGCTGTTTGGGAGGACGCCATGAAGAAATTTATGAACACCGTGGACACGGTGCTGACCGAAAGCCTCGATGGCTTTGCGGCGGCTCATGCCGATATCCTCGT
Source organism: Mesorhizobium sp. M2A.F.Ca.ET.037.01.1.1 (assembly GCF_003998075.1). Taxonomy (NCBI): domain Bacteria; kingdom Pseudomonadati; phylum Pseudomonadota; class Alphaproteobacteria; order Hyphomicrobiales; family Phyllobacteriaceae; genus Mesorhizobium; species Mesorhizobium sp. M2A.F.Ca.ET.037.01.1.1. Next base: position 579 of record NZ_RZSA01001383.1, read on the forward strand.
GCTTGGCGACGACCACAAATTCATCCGCCGCAAGGAGCTAAAGCCCGGCAAGGTGGCGCTGATCTCGGGCGGCGGCTCCGGCCATGAGCCGCTGCATGGCGGCTTTGTCGGCCACGGCATGCTCGACGCCGCCTGCCCCGGCCAGGTCTTCACCTCGCCGACGCCCGACCAGATGCTCGCGGCCGTGCAGGCCGTCGACACCGGCGCCGGCTGCCTGTTCATCGTCAAGAATTACGAAGGCGATGTGATGAATTTCGACATGGCGGCCGAGATGGCGGACGGCGTGCTGCAGGTCGTGACCAATGACGACGTCGCGGTCGAGAACTCGTCCTACACGACAGGACGGCGCGGTGTCGCCGGCACGCTGGTGGTGGAAAAGATCGTAGGCGCCGCCGCCGAGCAAGGCATGGCGCTGCCCGCGCTCAAAGCGCTGGGCGACCACGTCAACGCCGCGACGCGCTCGATGGGCGTGGCGTTGACCAGCGGTACGGTGCCCGCCGCCGGCAAGCCCACCTTCGAGATCGGCGACGGCGAGATGGAGTTCGGCGTCGGCATTCATGGCGAGCCCGGCCGGCGGCGCGACGCGCTGAAGAGCGCCGACGCCATCGCCGAGGAGGTCTGCGCGGCGATCGCCGGCGATTTCGGCGACCGCGCCACGGGGCCGGCACTGCTGTTCGTCAACGGCTTCGGCGGCACGCCCTCGATG
>NZ_RZSA01001384.1:0-1281 GCF_003998075.1 Mesorhizobium sp. M2A.F.Ca.ET.037.01.1.1
GGGGGAATATGTCTTCGACCATGGCTGGTCCGACGCCTTCGAGCGCGCCGGCGGCCGCTACTATCCCAAGCTGCAATGCTCGGTGCCGTTCACGCCGGTGACCGGCCCTCGCCTGCTCGTCAGCAGGGGCGAGGACGCAGGCGCCGTGAAGGCAGGCCTGGCGGAGGGGTTGAAACTCGTGACCGACAAGCTCGGCGTCTCTTCCGCGCATGTCACCTTCGCAAACGAGCCCGACGTGGCGACGCTGGAGGCGGCGGGGTTCCTGCATCGCACCGACCAGCAGTTCCATTTCTTCAATGAAGGCTTTTCGACCTATGACGACTTCCTCGCCACCCTTGCCTCGCGCAAGCGCAAGGCGATGAAGAAGGAGCGCCGCGAGGCGCTTGCCGAGGGCATCTCGATCGACTGGCTGACCGGCAAGGATATCACCGAAAGCACCTGGGATGACTTCTTCGCCTTCTACATGGATACCGGCGGCCGCAAATGGGGCAGGCCTTATCTCAACCGGCAGTTCTTCTCGCTGATCGGCGAGCGCATGGCCGAGGACATTCTTCTGGTGATGGCCAAGCGCAATGGCCGCTACATTGCCGGCGCCATCAACTTCATCGGTTCCGATGCGCTCTATGGCCGCAACTGGGGCTGCATCGAGGACCACCCTTTCCTGCATTTCGAGGTCTGCTACCACCAGGCCATCGACTTCGCCATCGAGCACAAGCTCAAGGTGGTGGAGGCAGGCGCGCAGGGCGAGCACAAGCTGGCGCGCGGCTACCGTCCGGTGACCATGCATTCGGCGCACTACATTTCGCATCCCGGCTTACGCAACGCCGTCGCCGATTATCTCAGGCGCGAGCGGCGCGAGGTCGAACGCATGGGCGAGTATCTCGAAGAGCACACGCCCTTCCGCAAGGATCTCGGCGAATAATCCTGGGCAGCGAAGGCAGCTTGGCGGTCGATCTCGCCTGAGCGCCTTGCCGCCCACCGGCGGCTTCGCTACACCGGACGGCGAACGCAATTGGGAGTGTCACCCCATGGCCGAAGCCTATGATCCCGGCAACATCTTCGCGAAAATCCTGCGCGGCGAGATCCCCTCGCACGGCGTCTATGAGGACGACGCGGTGGTCGCCTTCATGGATGTGATGCCGCAAGGCACGGGCCACACGCTGGTCGTGCCGAAGGCGCCGTCGCGCAACATCCTCGACGCCGATCCGGCAACGTTCGCCGCGCTGTTCGCGGTCGTGCAGAAGGTGGCGGTGGCGGTGAAAAAGGCCTTCAACGCCGACG
>NZ_RZSA01001385.1:0-1280 GCF_003998075.1 Mesorhizobium sp. M2A.F.Ca.ET.037.01.1.1
ATTATATACGCTGTACGGAAACGGACAAGAGAGCAGGCTGGTTCCCTTGCGTGCGCTCCAACCTCTGTTAAACGCAATTCCAGACGGAAAACCGCTGAGGCACTTTTCCTGGAATTGCGCTTTGTCAGACGCAATTCCGGACGGAAAACCGCAAAACACTTTTCCTGGAATTGCTCAGATCGCCCCGATGCCGCCGTCGAGCGCCAAAGCATGGCCGGTCATGAAGGAATTGGCCGGGTCGGCGAGGAACAGGATGCCGGTCGTGATCTCGTCGACCTCGCCGATACGCTTCATCGGCACGCCGCGCGTGAGCTCGGCAAGCGCTTCGGCTTCGGGCGCTCCAGTGAAGCGGACGAAGCCGTCGACCATCGCCGTCCTGGTGTGCGCGGGACAGACGGCGTTGATGCGGATGCCCTTGCTGGCATATTCCACGGCGGCCGAGCGCGTCAGCCCGACGACGCCATGCTTGGCGGCGGCATAGACCGAAAGCTTGGGCGCGCCGGAGAGACCGGCGACGGAGGCGATGTTGACGATGACGCCGCCCTTGCCGTTTTCCCTGAACTGCCGCTCCATCCGAGGGATCTGGTGCTTCATGGCGTAGAAGACGCCGAGCAGGTCGACCTCCACCACGCGGCGCGCCTCCTCGGACGTGACCTGCGGCAGACGTACGAAGTTGTGCACGATGCCGGCATTGTTGACGGCGATGTCGAGCCGGCCGAATTTTTCGACGGCCAGTTTGACAAGATCCTCCGAGAGCTTTTCATCGGCGATGTTGCCGGCAAGGATCGCGGTCTGGGCGTCGAGGGTTGCGGCGAAATCGGCAAGCGCGGCCTCGTTGAGGTCGGAAAGAACCAGCTGCGCGCCTTCGACGGCAAAGGCCTTTGCCGCGCCGCTGCCGAGACCGCCTATCGCACCGGTGATCAGCACCGTCATCCCATCGAAACGGCCCATTTGTCCGCTCTCCGCTTCAGCTCTTCTTGTCGATCAGCTCCACCGCCAGCGCGGCAAGCAGTTTGACGGCCTCTCCGTAGGTCTTGGCCCTCTCGGGATTGGAGGCATTGCCGTCCAGCGCGCGGCGATAGACGCCCTGGCAGATCGCCGCCAGCCGAAAGAATGAGAAGGCCAGGAAGAAGGTCCAGTTGCCGATCTCGTCAAGGCTGCGCCGCTTGCAATAGGCCGCGACATAGGCCTCCTCGGACGGCAGGCCGGCGGCGACGCGGTCGACGCCGCCGAGGCCGCGAAAGCCCGAGGCATGCGGCAGCCGCCACTGCATGCATTGA
>NZ_RZSA01001386.1:0-1280 GCF_003998075.1 Mesorhizobium sp. M2A.F.Ca.ET.037.01.1.1
GACAAGTATTACGAATACAAATCCAGCGACTTTTGCCAACCGGCTAGGTTCGTCTGCACGATACAGCCCGGCTGCCCATTGGGACGCGCGGCGTCGAGTACCAACCTTGTCAACGTAGCGCTTCAACCTGTGGGATACGGTCAGCCGCCCAAAATACGACTTCCATCCTGGCTTCGCGCCTGCGGCTGGTGTCCCCGCAAGATCGAGTCCAACAAACGATAGCACCACAACGGCAACCGCCAGAAGGATAAAGGAGGCCGTCGCGGCCGGAGCAAAGTTAAAGGACGTGGCCATTTGTGATGAAATAAAGTTGGACAACATTGCATCGCCCAAACCGCCTAGAGCGGCTGGAGTGATGTAGAAGCCCAAGCAAACTACAAAGACCAACAGACAGCCACTGCGAATCCCCGGCAGCGTGAGTGGGAGGAAAACACGCCAGAAGGCGGTGAACGGCCTTGCTCCCATGCTACGGGCCGCTGCCACTAGCGACTTGTCAACACCAATCATAGAGCTGACGAGCGGCAGTATCATCATGGGGAGCATAATGTGCACCATGCCGATGTAGACGGCGGCACGGTTGTATATGAGCGGAAGTGGACTGGAGATAATGCCAAGGCTGAGAAACAGGTTGTTGATCAGACCGCGATCGCCGAGGATCGCTATCCATGCGTAGGTGCGGACCAACCCGCTGGTCAGATAGGGGATGATAACCAGCGCAATGAGCGTCATGCGCAGTTGCTTTGAACCTGCCACCATCAGATAGGCCATTGGATAGCCGATGATAAGGCACATAGCCGTAGCCACGACACTTATCTCGACAGTTTGCAAGAGCACCCGAACATAAGCCGGTCGGCTAAAGAAAGCCTGATAGTTGGCTAGCGATAGTGCCGGCGCATTGAGGCTGGTCAGGAAGAGCTGAATGAGGGGCACGGAGAAGACGACGAGCAGGACAGCCAAAGCCGGCACGGTGAGCCATATCGGGCTTCGCCCAAAAATCTGAAACTTCTTCATCAGCTCTGCTCATCACCTACAACGAGACGAGGCGGACATCGGATCGCAACCAGTCCAGCCGGACCTGGTCGCCGGGCCGAAAGACCTGCTGGTCTGCCGCGACATGCTCACGAACGATGAGAGTGCTACGTGCGGTGCGCACATGGTACTTCCGCACCGGACCGGCAAAAATCGTGTCCTCGACGATTCCCGTCACGAACTGACGCTGGTCCGGGTTGGCACGCTTCGGTGCCGTAGGGGCGGCAATCCCAATACGCTCCGGTCGTATC
>NZ_RZSA01001387.1:0-1271 GCF_003998075.1 Mesorhizobium sp. M2A.F.Ca.ET.037.01.1.1
TTTCAACAGCGTGTAGTCGGAAGACGGCATCTCGCCCAGGCGGCCGCCGATCAAAAGCACGACGTCGGCCTGCTTGATCCGCTCCGCGAGCTTGGGATTTATGCCGATGCCGACATCGCCGGCGTAATTCGGATGGAGATGGTCGAACAGCATCTGACGGCGGAATGAGCAGCCGACCGGCAGCGACCACGTCTCGGCGATCACGCGCATCTGCGCCACGGCTTCCTCGTTCCAGCGCGTGCCGCCGAGGATGACGAAGGGACGCTTGGCGTTGGCGAGCAGCATTTGCGCCGCATCGAGCTCGGCTTCGCCGGGACGCGTCTCGACCGGCGTGTGCGGAAGGGCTGCCGGAGCCTCGACCTCGCTGGTCAGCATGTCCTCGGGCAGCGAGATGACCACAGGGCCGGGGCGTCCTGACGTCGCGACCGAGAAAGCGCGGGTGACGAATTCGGGAATGCGCGCGGCATCGTCGATCTCGACCACCCATTTGGCGATGTCGCCGAAGAAACGCTTGTAGTCGACCTCCTGGAAGGCCTCGCGTTCCTTGGCGTGGCTGGCGACCTGGCCGATAAACAGGATCATGGGCACCGAATCCTGCATGGCGATATGGACGCCGGCCGAGGCGTTGGTGGCGCCTGGGCCGCGGGTGACGAAGCAGATGCCGGGCTTGCCGGTCAACCGTCCCTGGCAGTCGGCCATCATCGCGGCACCGCCCTCCTGGCGGCAGACGATGGTGCGGATCGAGGAGTCATGCAGGGCGTCGAGCACTGCGAGATAGGATTCGCCCGGAACGCAGAAGATGCGGTCGGTGCCGTTCGCCTCGAGCGCCTCGACGATCAGTTGTCCGCCGGTCTTCATTTTGCTTTCTCCAATTCGGCAAGGATTTCCGCGGTGTGCTCGCCAAGGCGCGGCGAGGAGCGCTCATAGACGAGCGGTGTGCCCGACATCACCATCGGCGCGCGCACCGAGGGCAGGCGGTTGCCATGGCCGTCGTCAAGGTCGAGCCGCATCCCGCGCGCGATGGTCTGCGGGTCGGCGAACATCTGGCCGATCGTGTTGATCGGGCTCGCCGGCACTCCGGCGGCCTCCAGCTTCGCCAGCAGCGAATCGCGGTCGAATGTAGCCAGCCTCTCGATAATCGTCTCACGCAACCTTGCGCGGTTGGCGACCCGCGCGGGGTTGGTGGCGAAATCCGGATTAGCGGGCAGATCGGCGAGACCGACCACGGCGCAGAACTTGCCGAACTGGCCGTCATTGCCGACAGCCAGGAT
>NZ_RZSA01001388.1:0-1271 GCF_003998075.1 Mesorhizobium sp. M2A.F.Ca.ET.037.01.1.1
CTTGAAGACGGCGGCGCCCGCCACCAGCACATTGGCGCCGGCCGCAGTTACCAGCGGCGCGGTCTCGGCCGAGACGCCGCCGTCGATCTCGATATGGATCGGCCGGCTGCCGATCAGCGCCTTCACCCGCCTCACCTTGTCGACGATCGCCGGGATGAAGGCCTGCCCGCCGAACCCCGGATTGACGGTCATGATCAGGATCAGGTCGAGCCGGTCGAGCACATATTCGATCGCCGTCTCCGGCGTCGCCGGGTTCAGCGAAACGCCGGCTTTCTTGCCGAGGCTCTTGATGGTCTGCAGCGAGCGGTCGAGATGCGGCCCGGCCTCGGCATGCACCGTCATGCCGTCGCAGCCGGCCTCGGCGAAAGCCGCCAGGTAAGGATCGGCCGGCGCGATCATCAGATGGCAGTCGAAAAAGGCCTTGGTGCGGTTGCGGATCGCCTTGATCACCGGCGGGCCGAAGGTGATGTTGGGCACGAAATGGCCGTCCATCACGTCGAGATGGATCCAGTCGGCGCCGGCCGCCGCGACGGCCTCGACCTCATCACCCAGCTTCGAAAAATCCGATGCCAGCACCGACGGTGCGATCAGGGTCTTCTTGCTCATGGTGCGGCCTCTGTTGCGGATGCAAATCTCGGATTGCCTAGAGCATTTTGCGCCCAAGTGGAATCACTTGGAGTTGCGGAAATGCGGCTAACAGGAGGAAGATGCCGAAAGGGGAAGCGCGGGACAAGAAAGACCCGCCGGATCGCTCCGGCGGGTCTTGGTCTTCAGCCGCCTGGTTTACGGCTTGAAGTTCTGGATGTTGGCGCCCGCCGGGTCCTGCAGCACACGCCGCGGCTGTCGCTGCGGCACCAGCTGCTGCAGGATGTTTGGGTTGAGCAGCAGGTTCGGATTGATCCCCAGGCCCGGCTGCCGGCGGATCGGGAAGCAATCCGGATACCGTCCGGTCGTGCCGACCGGGCAGCGCCGCCTGATAATCGGCTGGCAAATGCCGTCGATCATCTGCGAGCCCGGAGCGCATTCAGCGTCTTCGAACGTGCCGCATCTGCCTTCTATCACCTCGGTGCCGCGCGGACACACGCAGGCGCCGCGCTTGTTGAGGACCTGGCCGCGGATCGAGCACGTCTGCGGCTTCCTGATCGGCGTGCAAGCCTTGCCCTTCAGCGCCGTCCCCTTCGGGCAGACGCAATCGCCATCGGCGTTGCGCACCTGGCCGCGGATGCGGCACTGGGCAGGCGGCTGCCGGTCAGGCACGCAAGCCTTGGCCG
>NZ_RZSA01001389.1:0-1269 GCF_003998075.1 Mesorhizobium sp. M2A.F.Ca.ET.037.01.1.1
GTCATCCATATCCGCAAGCGCCGGCACACGGTGCGCTTCTCCGGCGTTTCGGAGCGGCCGTCGGTATCGCTCAACCGCGGCTTCTCGGCGCCAATCACGCTTTCGGTGCAGCAGAAGGCGGACGACCAGTTCTTCTTGGCGGCGCATGACAGCGACCCCTTCGCGCGCTGGCAGGCGTTCAACACGCTTTTGACCGACGCGCTGATCGCCGCCTTCCGCCAGATCCTCGGCGGCAAGGAGCCGGCCTTCGCAGGACGGCTGGCTGAGCTTGCCGGCAGGATCGCCGGCGACGAGGCGCTGGAGCCGGCCTACCGGGCACTGGCGCTCACGCTTCCTGGTGAAGCCGACATTGCCCGCGACATCGGGAAGGGCATCAACCCCGACGCCATCTTCGCCGCGCGCGAGGCGCTGGCGCGGGCGATCGCCGGGACAAATCGCGATGCCTTTTCCGCTCTCTATGACAGCCTCGCCGACAAGGGTCCGTTCAGCCCGGACGCGGCGAGCGCCGGACGCAGGGCGCTCCGCAACATCCTGCTCGATTATCTTTCGCTGCTGCCGGGCGGCGGCGCCCTCGCCGCGCGGCACTTCAATTCCGCCACCAACATGACAGACCGTGCCGCGGCGCTGGCCGTGCTGGCGCATCGCCATTCGGACACGGCCGAGGCCGAAGAGGCGCTGGCAGCCTTCGAGGGCCGCTATCGCGGCGACGCGCTGGTGCTCGACAAATGGTTCCAGATCCAGGCCGGCGTGCCTGGCGCGAAGACCGTCGACAAGGTGCGCGCGCTGATGCTGCACCCCGCCTTCTCGATCGCCAATCCGAACCGCGTGCGCTCGCTGATCGGCACCTTCTCCAGCGCCAACCAGACCGGCTTCCACCGCCCCGACGGCGAAGGCTACCGCCTCTTCGCCGAGACGGTGCTGGAGGTCGAGAAGCGCAACCCGCAAGTGGCGGCGAGGCTGGCGACCGCGCTGCGCTCCTGGCGCTCGCTGGAGCCCGGACGCCAGGCCAAGGCCAAGCAGGCGCTGCTCGATATGGCGAAGGTAGAGAACCTGTCGGCGGATCTGCGGGATATCGTGGAGCGGACGCTGGCTTGACTAGCGATCTCCCTCCTCGTGGGGGAGATCAGCTAAATTTCAATCAACTTTTAATCTTTTTCGCCCGGCCCTCTGGACAAGGCGAATCACGTTTGATTCTTTAATGGCGATTCGGGCGTGCGGCGTATCCGGATCATCCAGTATACGGCAGATCGGGGAGTGCCATTTATGGCC
>NZ_RZSA01000138.1:0-9750 GCF_003998075.1 Mesorhizobium sp. M2A.F.Ca.ET.037.01.1.1
CCGCATTGCCGACGAAATTGGTGAGCGCGCGGCACTCAGACATGAAGCGGTCGACGCCGAGGATCAGCGCCATGCCGGCGACCGGCACCGAAGGCACCACCGAGAGCGTGGCGGCCAAGGTGATGAAGCCGGCGCCGGTGATGCCGGCCGCACCTTTGGAGCTCAGCATGGCGACTAGCAGGAGCAGGATCTGGTCGCCGAAGGTGAGCGGCGTGTCGGTTGCCTGGGCGATGAACAGCGCAGCCAGCGTCATGTAGATGTTGGTGCCGTCGAGATTGAAGGAATAGCCGGTCGGGATGACCAGGCCGACCACCGAGCGGTTGCAGCCGGCGCGCTCCATCTTGGCCATCAGGCCGGGAAGCGCCGCCTCGGACGACGAGGTGCCGAGCACAAGCAGCAGCTCTTCCTTGATGTAGCGGATCAGCGCCAGGATGGAGAAGCCGTTGTACCATGCGACGGCGCCGAGAACGACCAGCACGAAGAGCAGCGACGTCAGGTAGAAGGTGCCGATCAGGAAGGCGAGGTTGGCGATCGTGCCGATGCCGTATTTGCCGACGGTGAAGGCCATGGCGCCGAAAGCGCCGATGGGGGCTGCCTTCATCAAGATGGCGACGAGGCGGAAGATCGGCGAGGTCAGCGCCTGCAGGAAATCGACCACGGGGCGGCCGCGTTCGCCGACCAGCGCCAGCGCGATGCCGAACAGCACCGAGAAGAACAGCACCTGCAGAATGTCGCCCTGCGCGAAGGCTCCGGTGATGGTGTCGGGGATGATGTTCATCAGGAAGCCGACGATGGTCGTGTCATGCGCCTTCTCGGTGAAGGTCGAGACCTTCGAAGCATCGAGTGTCGCGGGATTGATGTGCATGCCGGCGCCGGGCTGGATGACGTTCGATACAACCAGGCCGACGATCAACGCCAATGTCGAGAAGACAAGAAAATAGATCATCGCCTTGCCGGCGACGCGGCCGACCTTGTGCAGGTCGGAGACGCCTGCGATGCCGGTCGCCACGGTGAGGAAGATCACCGGCGCGATGACCATCTTGACCAGCTTGATGAAGGCATCGCCGAGCGGTTTCAGCGAAGCGCCCAGATCGGGGTAAAAATGGCCAAGCAGGATGCCGGCGGCGATCGCCACCAGGACCTGCACATAAAGATGCCGGTAAAAGGGAACCTTGCCGCGCGGTTCGGCGGCAGCGATTGCTGTCTGCATGGTATCCTCCGTTCGGCCCCCGATCGAGAACGCTCGACCTCCCAGGGGGCTGTTAACCTTCACAGCCTCGCGGCTGCTGCGGACCTACCTGCAACGCGCGTGCCAGATGGCGCCCGGAGTTTCGCTTCGTTGATTTTGCTGAATTTTTCGAGCTCGCGAGGTGCCTTTTCCGCGGCATCAGTGTGGTTATCCGCATAGGTACAATTGCGCCTTGTGCGAAAGCATGCACAAATACGCCATGCTGCAACGCCCTGCCGCTGCTCTCGCTTCGACGCCCGAACTGCTTGCCGGGCGGGCGCGGCGCGCCTGGCTGCTGTTCACGGCGGTGGCGCTGGCGATCATCGCGGCAGCGCTCTACGGCGCCGGCCTCTATGGCCGCTCGACGGAGATCGAGGCATTAGCCACGCAAGGACGCACGGACGCCAATCTCAAGGTCGCGCTGCTGCGCGCGGTGCTGGAAAATCCGCGCGCGCTGCCGCTGCTCCTGTCGGAGGACCAGCAGGTCAATGACGCGTTGACCCAGCGAAGCCCTGCCGCGATCGACGTGCTCAACCGCAAGCTGGAAGGGCTGGTTTCCGGCACCAAGGCCTCGGTGCTCTACGTCACCGGCACGGACGGTCTGGCGATCGCCTCCAGCAATTGGCGCGAACCGGTGAGTTTCGTCGGCAGCGACTACAGTTTCCGCGCCTATTTCTCAGGCGCGATGCAGACCGGCACCGCCGAATATTTCGCGCTCGGCAATGTCAGCAAACGTCCCGGGCTCTACATCTCGCGGCGCGTCGACGGCGCCTCGGGGCCTCTCGGCGTCGTCGTGGTCAAGATGGAGTTCGACCAGCTCGAAGCCGACTGGCACGAAGCGAACCGGCCGGCCTTTGTCAGCGACGCGCATGGCGTGGTGCTGATCACGAGCGTCCCCTCCTGGCGCTTCCTGACGACGGAGCCGCTTAGCCGGCCGGTGCTCGCCGAGATCCGCGCCAGCCAGCAATTCGGCGACGTGCCGCTGGTGCCTTTGCCGATCACGAGACCGGAGGCGCTGAGCTCCGATGTCGCGCTGGTCCATGCCATCACGCCTGGAGGCAGCGATGCGGAATATCTGCGGCTCTCGACCGCTGTGCCGTCGACACCGTGGCAGCTCGACTATCTTGTTCCAGCCGAAGCGCCGATCGCCGCCGCGCAGCGCGAAATGCGGCTCCTGGCGCTGGGCGTCCTTGTGCCGCTCATCGCCTTGGCCGCCTATCTGCTTTGGCGCCGGCAGTCCGCCCAGATGCGGATCGCCGCCGAACAGGCCGCGCGCGCCGAGCTGGAGCGGCGCGTCGTCGAGCGCACGCAGGATCTCAGCCTGGCGCGCGACCGGCTGCAGGCCGAGATCGCCGACCATCGCAGCACCGAGGTGAGGCTGCAGGTCATGCAGCAGGAGCTGGTGCAGGCCAACCGGCTTGCCACGCTTGGCCAGGTCGCGGCCGGCGTCGCGCATGAGATCAACCAGCCGGTGGCGACGATCCGCGCCTATGCCGACAATGCGCGCGTGTTCCTCGAGCGCAAGCAAAGCGCCTCAGCCGAGGAGAATCTTGGCGCCATCGCCGCGCTGACCGAGCGCATCGGAGCCATCACGGAGGAGCTGAAAGCCTTTGCCCGCAAGGGCCGCACCGCCGCCGAGCCCGTCGAATTGCGCAGCGTGATCGAGGGCGCAGTCGTGCTGCTCAGGAGCCGCTTCGCCGGCCGGCTGGATGCTCTGGCGATCACGCTGCCGCCGACGGCGCTAAAAGTAATGGGCAATCGGCTGCGGCTGGAACAGGTGTTGATCAATCTGTTCCAGAACGCGCTGGAGGCGCTCGATGGCCGTGATGGCGCAAGGGTCGAAGTCTCCGCCGCCGAAACCGGCGAAGACGTGGCGCTGGTCGTTTCCGACAACGGACCTGGTATCCCACCCGCGATCCTGAAATCACTGTTCACGCCCTTCAACACCTCGAAGGAGAAAGGCCTTGGGCTCGGCCTGGTCATCTCCAAGGACATCGTCGCCGACTATGGCGGGCGCATCGAGGTTTCGAGCAGCGACCAGGGCACACGCTTCACCATCCATCTGTCGAAAGCCGGCGCAGCATGACGAAGCACAACCCAGCAACGGTGATCCTGATCGACGACGACAGCGACCTGCTCAAGGCGACAAGGCAGACGCTGGAGCTTGCCGGCTTTGCTGTGTCGGCCTATTCGGTGGCGAGCGAAGCGCTGGCGACGCTCGACAGGAATTTCGCCGGCGTGGTTGTCTCGGACATCCGCATGCCGGAGATCGACGGGCTGCAGCTTTTCGGCCGCGTCTTGCATCTCGACCCAGATATTCCCGTGATCCTGGTCACGGGGCACGGCGACATCGCCATGGCCGTCAAGGCGATCAAGGACGGCGCCTACGACTTCATCACCAAGCCTTTCGCCACTGAGCGGCTGGCGCAGAGCGTTGCCCGCGCCGCCGAAAAACGCCGGCTGGTGATGGAGAACCGCGCCTTGCGCGAAGCGGCCGAGCAGGCGCAGGAGGGCTTGCCGCTGATCGGACAGACGCCGGCGATGGAGCGGCTGCGCCGTACGCTCAGGCAGATCGCCGACACCGATGTCGACGTGCTGGTGACCGGCGAGACCGGCTCCGGCAAGGAGGTGGTGGCGAACCTGCTGCATCGCTGGAGCCGCCGTGCCAATGGCAATTTCGTCGCGCTCAATTGCGGCACGCTGCCGGAGACGGTCATCGAAAGCGAGCTGTTCGGACACGAGGCCGGCGCCTTCACCGGCGCGCAGAAGAAGCGCGTCGGCCGTATCGAGCATTCGAGCGGCGGCACGCTCTTCCTCGACGAGATCGAAAGCATGCCGGCCGCGACGCAGGTGCAGATGCTGCGCGTGCTCGAAATGCGCGAGGTGACGCCGCTCGGCACCAACGAAGTCAGGCCGGTCGACCTGCGCGTCGTCGCCGCCGCCAAGGTCGACCTCGGCAATGCCAGCCAGCGCGGCGCTTTCCGCGAGGACCTCTATTACCGGCTCAATGTGGTGACGCTCTCCATTCCGCCGCTGCGCGAACGGCGGGACGACGTGCCGCTGCTGTTCGGCTATTTCGCCGAGCGGGCCGCCGCACGGTTCCGGCGAGCCGTGCCGGCGACCTCGGCGGCGGTCCAGCGCCATCTCAGGGAGCACGACTGGCCGGGCAATGTACGCGAACTCGCCCATTTCGCCGAACGCTTGGTGCTCGGGCTTGAGGATGTCGCCGAAACGCCTTCCCCTGCGGCAATGGAGAGCGACGCCGCGATGCCGTTGCCCGAACGGCTCGATCGCTACGAGGCCGACATCATCCGCGAGACACTTGGTCGCAATGAAGGCGACGTCCGCCGCACCATCGAGGCGCTCGGTATTCCGCGCAAGACCTTCTATGACAAGTTGCAGCGGCACGGCATCGTGCGCAGCGATTTTTCCAGATAGATCAAGCTCGTGGAACCCGATCCAATCTCCGGCCGTTGAGCTTGTCCGGCAAACCGTGGCACGTTGGCACCAGCCGGCCAGTGAACGCATCGGCGCGATGGCGTTGCCGGGTTGCGCTTGGCAGGCGTTGATGGTTTGTTGCCGCCCAGCGGAGAACGAATGATGCGCGAATCCCTCGGTCAAGACGAATACGGCTCGGCCAACCCTTTCGATCCGGACGACCTGCCCAATCTCAACGCGATGGGGCCGGTGATGGGCGGCGGCAATGATTTCGAGAAATACGCGGTCGCCGTCATCATCGTCTTCGGCGCGCTGATCATCGGCGGCCTGATGGCCGCCTCCATGTCCTTCGGCCACCGCAACGGCTTCCTGTTCGCGCTCGGCGGCGCCACGGCGGCCTGGATTTCCGGCAATGCGCTGCTGCTCGACCGCCCGCGCATCTACGCGCTGTTTGTGGCCATTGCCGCCGTCATGCTGATCGCCTCGACCATCACGTTGGTGACCTGATCAATTAATCTCCCAGCGCCTCGCCGGCAGCCGCGCGACTGTCCATGGCGCCGTTGTAGCGGGCGCCGCCGCCCTTCTCGATCTCCGCCAGGCTCTTGCCGCCGACAAGGATGCCGGCGGCCCGGACCCAGGTCTCGTCGCTGAGGTCGAGATGATAGCCCATGCCGGCAAGCAGCCGCTCCGTGTCCGGCGAAAGCCCAAAAGGTTCGACATAGACCGTGTCCGGCAGCCATTGATGGTGAATGCGCGGCGCGTCGATGGCTTCCTGGATGTCCATACCGTGGTCGATGACGTTGACGATCACCTCCAGGGTGATGGTAATGATGCGCGAGCCGCCCGGGCTGCCGATGACCATGAACGGCTTGCCATCCTTCGTTACGATCGTCGGGCTCATCGAGGATAAAGGCGTCTTCTTCGGCTGAATGGCGTTGACCTCGCCCTGGACCAGCCCGTAGAGGTTGGGCACTCCGGGCTTCTGGGTGAAGTCGTCCATCTCGTTGTTGAGCAGGATGCCGGTGCCTTCGGCGACGACGCCGGCGCCGAAGGAGCCGTTCAGCGTGTAGGTGACCGCGGCCGCGTTGCCGTCCTTGTCGATGATCGAATAGTGGGTCGTCTCCTTCGACTCGCCAAGACCCTTCGGCATCAAGTCCTTCGAGACGCCGGCGCGGAAGGGATCGATCTTGTCCCGGATGTCCATTGCGTAGCCCTTGTCAAGCAGTTTCGAGACCGGATTTTCGACGAAATCCGGGTCACCCAGCGCCGAATTGCGATCGACATAGGCATGGCGCATCGCCTCGACCATGACATGGACCGTCTCGGCGGAAGCCGAGCCGAGATAGGAGAGCGGATAGCCCTCCAGGATGTTCAGAATCTCGCAGATGATGACGCCGCCCGAGCTTGGCGGTGGCGAGGAGATGATCTCGTAGCGGCGGTAGGAACAGGTCACCGGCTTCAATTCGCGCACCGCATATTGCTCGAAATCGCCCTTGGCGAGGATGCCGCCCCTGGCGCCGCTCGCCTTGACGATGGCGTCGGCGATGGCGCCCTTTTAGAAGGCGTCCGCCCCCTTTTGCGAGATCGCCGACAGCGAGGCGGCGAGGTCCGGCTGAACGAGCTTCTCGCCGATGCCATAAGGCTTGCCGTCTTTTTCAGGAAGATCGCGGCCGCCGCCGGGTCCTTCGCCAGCCGGTCGGCGCTGTCGGCGAACCAAGCCGCGTCGCCCTGGTTGAGGACAAAACCAGCCCTGGCGTAGGCAATCGCCAGCGCCATCAGATCCTGCCTTGAGAGCGTGCCATATTTCTCGCGCGCCATCTCGAAGCCGGCCACCGAGCCCGGCACGCCGACGGCAAGATAGCCATCGAGGCTGGCGCCCTTGATCGGCTTGCCGTCCTTGTCGAGATACATGGTTCTCGCGGCGGCGAGCGGCGCGCGCTCGCGGAAATCGATGAAGGTGGTGCGGCCGTCCTTCAGCCGGATGGTCATGAACCCTTCGCCGCCGATATTGCCGGCTTCGGGAAAGACGACGGCCAGCGCGTAGCCGACCGCGACAGCGGCATCGACGGCGTTGCCGCCCTTCTTCAGCACGTCGACGCCGACTTCGGTCGCCAGATGCTGCTCCGTGACCACCATGCCGTGCTCACCCTTGGCCGGAACGGGCGACCGGCGAAGGCGGCAACGGCCGGAATGAAGGCAGAGGCAAGCGAAAGGCTGACGGCGATCAGCGACCGGCGGGTCAAGGGCATGGCGGTGCTCCTGGCGTCGAAATGCCTAGGAAAAACCGTCGGAGCGAATTAGTCCAATAACAATTGAAGTAGCGCGAGAGACCCCCTCACCCGGATTGCCAAGTCGAATTGCAAGGGCAATTCGGGCAATCCGACCTCTCCCCAAGGGGAGAGGAGCTTGCGCCGATCTCTTCTCCCCTCGGGGAGAAGGTGGCCGCGAAGCGGCCGAATGAGGGGGAGTGGCGCAGCCTATCAGACGATGCCGCCGCCGCCGCTGGCGACAGCCGGCCGCTCCGCCGCGACCTTCGCGCGATAACCCGCTTCGCGATAGGCCGCGACCGGATCGATGGCGCCGCCGGTCCGCAGGCGCGCCATGGCGAGGATCGGCTCCACATCGGTGCGGTAGGCGCTTTTAAGCGTCTGCGTCGCCATCAGCGCGTCGTTCTCCTCCTGGAAACCTTCGAGCGCCTTGCGGTCGACCAGCAGCGCCTGCGCGTAGGCGCGCTGCACCTCGACCGCCGACAGCATAAGGCTCTCGATCGGATCGGTGACGTTGTGGCTCTGGTCGAGCATATGGGCGGGATTGAAACCCTTGGCGCCGGAGAGCTCCGCATCGACCAGTTCGTTGAAGACGAGGAACAGCCGGTAGGGATCGATCGAGCCGGCATCGAGGTCGTCGTCGCCATATTTGGAATCGTTGAAGTGGAAACCGCCCAGCTTGCCGAACTGGATCAACCGCGACACGATCATCTCGATGTTGACGTTGGGCGCGTGGTGGCCGAGGTCGACAAGGCAGAAGGCCTTGGCGCCGAGCTCTTGCGCGATAATGTAGTTGGTGCCCCAGTCCTGCACGACCGTCGAATAGAAGGCCGGCTCATACATTTTGTGCTCGGTGAACAGCCGCCAGTCGTCCGGTAGGCCGGCATAGATCTCCCGCATCGCGTCCAGATAGCGCTCGAAGGTCTTTGCGAAATTGACCTGGCCGGGGAAGTTCGAGCCGTCGCCGATCCACACCGTCAGCGCCTTGGAGCCCAGCGTCTTGCCGATCTCGATGCATTCGAGATTGTGCTCGACCGCCTGCCGGCGCGTGCCGGCATCGGCATGCGAGAGCGAGCCGAACTTGTAGGATAGCTTCTGATCCTTGGCGTCGGAGAAAGTGTTGGAGTTCATGGCGTCGAAGCCGAGGCCGAAGCGCGAGGCCGCCTGCTTCAGCCGGTTCGGATCAGCCTTGTCCCAGGGGATGTGCAGCGAGACGGTCGGCGTTGCCTGCGTCAGCTGGGCAATGACGGCGCAGTCCTCGATCTTGTCGAAGATGTCGCGCGGCTCGCCGGGACCGGGGAAACGCGCGAAACGCGTGCCGCCGGTGCCGACGCCCCAGGACGGGATCGCCACGCCGAATTTCTCGACCTTGTCGCGGATGGCGTCGATGGCGATGCCGCGGCGGTCGAGGCGTTCGCCGAGCGAGGCGTAGTCGCGCTCGAGGTCGGGTTGGCGCGCGGTGTTGTGGCTGGCGACTATGTCGGCGCGGATAATTGTTTCGGACATGCAATTCCTCCCAAGAATGCGTTCGGCTGGCGCCGCCCCTCATCCGCCCTTCGGGCTTTCGTCCTTCGAAAAGCCAAGCAATTGGCTTTTCGACCGCTACGCGGCCACTCCTCAACTGCCCGTATAGAGACGGGGAGAAGGAAAGGGCGCCTAGCGCGTAAAGCTTTGCGCGTTGCCGGCGTCGACATTGACGATGTTGCCGGTCGATTTGGCCGACATGTCGGAGGCGAAGAAATAGATCGCCTCGGCAATGTCTTCCGGGAACACCGAGCGCTTCAGCATCGAACGCGAGCGGTAATGCTCCTCGAGGTCGTCGGTCGACATCTTGTAAGCCGCGGCGCGCTGTTCCTTCCACTCGCCGGTCCAGATTTTCGAGCCGCGCAGCACGGCGTCCGGATTGACGACGTTGACCCTGATCTGCGCTTCGGCCCCCTCCAGCGCGAGGCAGCGGGCAAGATGGATCTCCGCGGCCTTGGCGGTGCAATAGGCCGACGCATTCGGCGAGGCGGCGAGCCCGTTCTTGGAGGCGACGAAGACGACGTTGCCGCCGATCTTCTGGGCGCGGAACAGACGGAAAGCCTCGCGCGAAACCAGGAAATAGCCGGTGGACAGGATGTCCATATTCTTGTTCCACAAGGCCAGTGTCGTCTCCTCGATCGGCGCCGAGGAGGCCAGGCCGGCATTGGAAACCAGGATGTCGATGCCGCCGAATTCGACCGCCGTTTCGGCGAAGCCGGAAAGCACTTGCTCCTCGGAGGTGACGTCGATCCGCACCGGACGGACGAAGTCCCTTCCGAAGGTTTTCGAGAGCTCGTCATTGGCACTGGCCAAAGCGGCCTCGTCTATATCGGCAAGCACGACGCAGGCGCCTTCGCGCAGCAGCCGGTTGGCGGTGGCGCGGCCGATGCCCCCGGCGCCGCCGGTGACCAGCGCGATCTGGCCGGCCAGCGCCTTCGGCTTCGGCAGGCGCTGGAGCTTGGCTTCCTCGAGTTGCCAATATTCGATGTCGAAAGCCTCCTGCGCCGGCAGGCCGACATAGGACGAGACTGTCGAGGCGCTGCGCATGACGTTGATGGCGTTGACATAGAACTCGCCGGAGATGCGCGCCGTCGCCTTGTCGCCGGCGAAGGTGAACATGCCGACACCGGGCATCAGATAGACCACCGCATTGGGGTCGCGGATGGCGGGCGAGTCCGCATGCTTGCAGGCGTCGTAATAGGCCTGGTAGCCGACGCGGTATTCGGCAATGTCGTCGGCAAGCCGTGCGATGACGGCGTCGATATCTGGCTTCGCCGGATCGAACTCGATGAC
>NZ_RZSA01001390.1:0-1257 GCF_003998075.1 Mesorhizobium sp. M2A.F.Ca.ET.037.01.1.1
GTTCTGCAACGTCCCACCCCACAAAGGACCGCACCCATGCCCCGCAAGCCCTCAAAGAAACCCCAACCCCCAAAGCTTCCCAAGGGCGAGGCCGCGCAGGTGCGCATCCGCCGCGAGGTCGGCCATGACTTCGCCCTCAAGCAGGACGCCTTCGGCCGCCAGCGGCTGACCGCTGGCACGGCCGAGGCGCGCCGCGTCTACGAAGTGTCGAACGGCGGCTACACCTCCACCGGCGGCATCGTGCGCCTGCGCAATGTCGACCCGCTCACCGGCATCACCTCGCTGACGCGCCAGCAGCGCGAGGCCGGCCAGCGCTTTCGCGACGATTTCGAGCGCGCCGCCCGGCACGGCCTGCAGCCGCAATCCTGGAGCGAACGCGTTGACGCCAGCCGCGTCGGCGGCGGCGTCCCCGACCGCGTCCTCTCAGCCGGCCGGGCGCATGCCCATGCAGCCGCCGCGCTCGCCCATTGGGAGGTGGCGGAGGTGGTGCGCAAGACTTGCCTCGAAGGCCTGTCGGTGAAGGCCATCGCCGAGCGTAGCGGCGAGGGAAGGGATGTAGTGGTGAAGCTGCTGAAGGTCGGGCTGGATTTGTTGGCGGTGCACTACGGGATGATGGGGAGGAAGGCGGGGTGAAGGTGGCCTAGTATATGTCACTCAAGGCGTTATTGTTTACCCCATGAACGACGAAACTGAGCAACTGCTTGCTTACCTAACTGCAGACCCAACTGGTCAGCTGCACGATGGCCTAGGCTTAGTCGACAGATACCTCGAAGCTGTCGAACGACAACATGCTTTGATGTTCGATGCGTGGCGGCAGAAGAGATACAAACGCGCGTTGGTAGAGTTGCACTTTTTTCTAATCGCTATCGACAGAGTGAAGGATGGAATTGTCTTAGCGTCAAATGTCTTGGGCGCCGAAATGGCTAGCCATGTTGGGGCTTTGGATCTCTCAGCATACAAGAGAGCAAGGGATCATTTCGAGCATATTGAAGATCGGCTCTACGGCTCGCGAAAGAACGCACTGAAGAAGATCGAAGAAGCTGGGAACGAACGCACCATTCACTACGGCCTGTCTGCCGAAGACAAAAGCTTCCGATGGAGTGATCAGAAAATTGATGTCTCGGAAGAGTTTCTAAGTAGCTTTCTTTCTTGGGCGGCTGAGGCGAAAGCGATAGCCAATCGCTCCATTTAAACGTGAGGTGAAGCAGGCAGCGCGCAAGAGTCGTTCCCACGATTTTGCACTATTCCAACTTATCG
>NZ_RZSA01001391.1:0-1252 GCF_003998075.1 Mesorhizobium sp. M2A.F.Ca.ET.037.01.1.1
GCCACGGGCTGCAGAATGAGAAGGTGGATCAGATAGATGCTGTAGGACAGTTCGCCGAGCACATGAAAGATGCCTCCGCCCAATGCGACGGCGACTTTTCGCGCCGCGGCGCCCGCCGCGCCGGGCAGCATCCGATAGAGGACGAGGGCAAAGAACCCAAGCACCAGCGCTTCGCGTATCAGGAACTTCGAAAGGCCGTGGCCGTCGCCGAAGGGGATCGCCGCGAGCGCCATCGCCAGGGCCAGATGCAGCAGCGGTCGCGGTTGGCTCTGCCCCAGAACGCCCGCCAGAAGCATGCCGCACAGGAAAACCTGTATCTTCAGCGGCAGGAAGGACGGCATCGGGAAATGAACCGACATCAACTTGAGGGCCACCACCGCCAGGGCGCCGAGCGCCGCAACGACTAGCGCGCTCCAGACCCATCCGAAACGCCGCGCCAAAAGCATGAGCGCCGGGAAGACCGCGTAGAACTGCATTTCCAGCCCGAGGCTCCAGTCGGGCAGCGGCGTCCGGTAGGCGAAGTTCGGGGAAAGGCCGAACAGGAATGTCAGGTGGGCGAAAATGTTCTTCAGGCTGCTGTCAAGGTAGCGCTCTGGCGCCTGCGGCACACGGCCCACGAATGCGTCGATGACTGTCCGCGACTCATAAACATACGGGCCGAACGCCAGTGCGAAGAACAGCATGACGTAGAACAGCGGCGCAATGCGGAAATAACGCCGCGTCCAGAATTTCAGCCAGGTTTCAGGCCTTTGCCAGGGCTCCTTGTCCTGGCGCAACTGATAGTGGAACACCATCAGGAAGCCCGAAAGCATGATGAAGAGATCGACGCCCAGCGCCGGGTCGCCAAGCACCGGGAGATGCCAGCCCGTCAGCAGCAGGCAGTGGCCGACCAGCACCCACAATGCTGCGGCGGCGCGAAGGCCATCCAGGCATTCGATGCGCGATGACTCTGTAGGGCTATTGTTCATGCTGCATTGCACCATGGCGAGCGAGCCCCGAATGTCAACCCGCGATAGCCTATCAGCTGTAGTTTGACGCGGTCACTTGCCAATCGGCCGGTCCGGCTGGCGGGGATCTGAGCATCTAGGAATAGGACCCATTGGGGTGTGTGGGCATTTGCGAGGCGTGAATCGAGAAATCGCCAGTTTCGAGCCGCCCCGGCGCAATCGACAAGGATCAAGCTTGAACTATTCAAGGCCCGCTCGGCGCAGGCCCTCGATATACCTGGCACGGTCCTCAGCCCGTATCAGTG
>NZ_RZSA01001392.1:0-1252 GCF_003998075.1 Mesorhizobium sp. M2A.F.Ca.ET.037.01.1.1
GGTCGATGTCCCCTTCGGCGGCTCGAAGGGCGCGCTACGGATCGATCCGCGGGAGTGGACGCCGCAGGAACTCGAACGCATTACCCGGCGCTTCACCCAGGAACTTGCCAAGCGGGGGCTGATCGGCCCAGGGGTCAACGTGCCGGCACCCGACATTGGCACGAGCGAACGGGAAATGGCCTGGATGGCGGACGAGTTCCGCCGCGCTAATCCCATGGACGTAATCAATGCGCGCGCCTGCGTGACCGGGAAGCCGGTCTCGAAAGGCGGCATTGCCGGACGAATGGAAGCGACTGGCAGGGGTGTGCAGTTCGCCATTCACAGCTACCTCAACGACAAGCGCACACCCGGTCTCAAGCAGGGCCGGGGCCTCAAGTGGATAACGGTCGCGGTGCAGGGCTTCGGCAATGTGGGCTATCACGCGGCCAAGTCTCTTTCCGAGGACGACGGCGCGTTGATCACAGTTGTAGCCGAACGCGACGGTTACGTCGCCAACCCGGAAGGCCTCTCTATTGAAGCGCTTAAGCGACATCAGCTGCGGACAGGAAGCATCCTCGGCTTTTGCGATGCAGAGTCCTTTGAAGGCGATATGACAGGGATCGAACGGCCGTGCGACATTCTCATTCCGGCCGCCATGGAAAATGCGATCCATGGTGGCAACGCTACGCGAATTCAGACGCAGCTCATTGTTGAGGCAGCTAACGGTCCGGTTACATACGAAGCCGATAAGATACTTCGCTCCCAAGGAATCACCGTCCTTCCGGATCTCTATGTCAACGCCGGCGGTGTGGTAGTGAGTTATTTCGAATGGGTGAAGAATCTCACCCATATCCCGTTCGGGCTGATGGAGCGACGGCGGCGGGAGCGGCGCAACCGAACAATCGCCGAAGCACTTGAACGAATGACCGGCAACCCGTTCCCGGCCGACATGCGGGACGAGTTTCTTGAGGGCGGCGCCGAGATCGATCTGGTCCGATCCGGACTAGAAGATGTGATGCGCTCCACCTGGAGCCGGATCTCGGACCTCCTCGAAGAGCAACCGGAACTCGGCGACTACAGGACGGCGGCCTATGTCGAATCCATCCGCAAGATCGCCGCAGCGTACGAGGCCATCGGCATATGAGTTCCTTTTGCCGACAGCACCACGAAGCGGAGCTCTCCGGAACAAATCCCGCTTCTGCCGATGCAAGCAAAAGTTCCACAGGGAACCTATTCGACAGGTTATAACATCACAATTGGCGAAGTAAATGAT
>NZ_RZSA01001393.1:0-1250 GCF_003998075.1 Mesorhizobium sp. M2A.F.Ca.ET.037.01.1.1
GGCGCGCGCCGAGCGGATCGGCTTCGGCATCCTCGCGCAGCGCCAGGTCGAGCGGCGCGCGGCAGCGGCCGAACAGGCAGTCGAGGAAGCGCATGGCCGCGACATGCGGCTGGCGGCCGGGGTTTACCGCAGGCGGCGGCGCGGGGAGCTTGTAGAGATGCGCTTCGGATTTCTGGCGCTCGCCAGGCGCAAGCCAGGCCGGCGGCAAGGCGCGCGCGGGCTTACGGGGTTTGGTTTTTTTGGGCTTGGGGGTGGCAGGGGCTTTGGCGATGTCCTTTTGCGTGGGGGTGTCACAAGCGGATAGGTCGGCGGGACAGCGCCCCCCTCTGCCCTGCCGGGCATCTCCCCCACTAGGGGGGAGATTGGCGGTTGCGACGCCGGCGCCTTCCACGAACTCGGCGAACCTGGAAAGCGCGGCCGGCTCGGAGAGCCCTCCAATCACCGTCCTGCCCCGCCTGCCTGGACGATCCGGCCGGGCATGTTTCCTCGGCCTGCCGCCGGCGCGGCCGCCCTTGGGGTTGGCGAAGCCGATGGCGCGCAGGCCGGCGTTGCGGTGGACGATGCCGATGATGGCGTTGCGCGAGACCGGGGCGCCGCGCAGCGCGCTGAAGCGGCCGGCGATGCGCGAGGCCGACAGCCCCTCCTTCAGCCAGGCGGCGATCTCGTCGATTTCCTTTTCGGTATAGGCGGCTGCCATCTTCTCATTCCGTCGATTGCTAGGGGCGTGGGCTTGGGAAGCGCCGGGCTGAAGCCCAAGCGCCAGGGTTCGGCCGCGAGGCCGTCGGTGGGGTTCGGAAAAGGGTCGGGATCAGGCGGGGCGTGCTGCCCCTTCCAGCTCGCGAAGCCTGGCTTCAGCCGCCGCCCGCGTCAGGCCCGACACCGCCCGGCCCGACGCGCGGTCGAACAGGATGACGGTGCCGTCCTCGGTGCGGATGCAGCTTATGCCCGGATTGGGGGCCGGAGCCGGGGGAGGAACGGCTCCGGCCGTTCCGGTGAACCGGGGTGCGGGCGGTTCGACCGGATCCGGGGCAAGCGCCCCGGAATGCGCCCGGACCGGGGAGGAAGACAGTCCGGACGATTGGAATTCCAATGGTGACGGCAGCGCGTTCATGCCGCCTCCCCTTGCATGACGGCCGCGCGTTGCATGGCCGCGCGGCCGGCCAGCCATTCGTAGCTGACGCCGGCAATGCCCAGCCGGCGGCTCGCCGCCACCACATGCGGCCAGTGCTGCGGCGCGATGCGGCCTCTGC
>NZ_RZSA01001394.1:0-1248 GCF_003998075.1 Mesorhizobium sp. M2A.F.Ca.ET.037.01.1.1
ACAGGTACGGGCATGGTGCGGTGGGCGCGCCCGACCAGACGGAATTGAGCGGGATCAGATCCGCGAGGTTGCGCGTGTTGATCAGCGGCTCGCGAATGTTTGCGTACCAGTTTCCAGGTAGGCTGCCAAGAAAGGCCTCCGTCGCGTTGATTGTCTCTATCCGTGCGCCGAAGCCCTCGGCGTGGACGAGGCGGCGGACAGCCTCGGCCTTCTCCCGCAGCCTGGTCTCATGATCGAACAGCACGATGACCGGCGTGTAGTAGCCATAGGCGACGAGCTGCGAGGACGCCTGGGCGATCGCATCCTCCGTCTCGGCTACCATCGCCATCGCGTCCTGGTCGACAGAGCGCGATTGCGTCTGCAACAGCTGGTCGAAGAAGGGCCGGACCTTCTGCTGCCATTTCTTGCGCGTGCCCTCGAGCCGGGCCCGCGCCTCCTGATCGTCGAGAAAGATGAAGCGCGATGACCACCGATAGGTGAGCGGCATCATGTCGAGGGAATTGAGGATGCCCGGCCAGCTCTCGGCCGGAAAGCCGTCGATGCCGATTACGGCGAGGTAGCGGCTATCGACCATCGGCGTGAGGCCATGGCTGAACTCGGCCGTTGCCAGCCAGTCGAGATACATCGGGATCTCGGGCAGGCGCACCGGATGGTTCTCGCCGGTGATTGAGAAGCGGATGAACTGGAAGAGTTCGTCATAGCGGGCGGTCTGGAAGCCGCCCCGCTCCTCAACCGAGCGCGTCACCATGCGGCGGATCGAAAGCACGTTTCCGAGATACTGCTCGACCTCGCGGATCGAGGTCTGGAAGTTTTCCAGCACCGTGTCGGCATAGCGCGCCGTGTGGCTCTCGCTGTCGGAATAGACATACCGGGCTAGACCCGAGCGCCGTCGCTCCGGAGGACGCCAGGTCAGGATCAGCGCATGACGGCTCTCGAAATGTCCGCTGCCCTCCTGGAAATGCGCGCGGCGCTCATCGTCGATCGCGCGCGTGACCGGATCGGGAAAATGGCATTCCTCGCGCGCCGGATAGTCCGAGGTCGCGACACGCACAGCCTCGACCTGGATCATCCAGCCCGAGCCGAGACGCGACAGGATAGCGTTGATCTGGCGGGACACCTCGTTGCGCTCGGCGTCGGTCGAACTCTCCGAGTCCGGCCCGGCAAAGTACCAGCCCGCCATCAGTGAACCGTCCTTGAGCAGAATCACGCCGTTCGCGACCAGCGCGGCATAGGGCACCAGGTCCGAGA
>NZ_RZSA01001395.1:0-1247 GCF_003998075.1 Mesorhizobium sp. M2A.F.Ca.ET.037.01.1.1
GGAGAAACCCGCCGTGACATCTGATCTCCCCCCTTGAGGGGGAGATGTCCGGCAGGACAGAGAGGGGGGCTCCGCGCCAACGCTTCTGAAGCTACCCGCCCAGCGCCTCGATCTTCGCTCGAAGCGCCGCGACCTCCTCCTCCAGCGCCTTGACCCGCGCCTCGAGGTCGGAGTCCGCCGACGCCGCCGGCTGCCACGGCGCCGCGACGGCCGCCGCATCCACCGGTCCGCTGAGCAAATGAACGTAGCGCTCCTCGCGCTGGCCGGGCGCGCGTTCGAGCAGCTGGATCAGTGGCGGCCTCCGCCCGATCATCAGGTCGAGATTGTCGCGCAGCTCCTCGATCGAGGCGAAATGCGCCATCCGCTCGGAGCGCGCCAGCAGCTCATGCGCCGTCTGCGCGCCGCGCAGCAGCAAGAGCCCGATCACCGCGATCTGCGGCGTGGTCAGCGAAAAGCGCTGCGCCATCAGATGCTCGTAGCGCTCGACCCGCGAGGCGAAGGCCTGGCGCACCAGCCCTTTCTGCTCGAGCGTGCTCAGCGCCCGCCGGATCTCGGTCAGCTCCAGCGCCATGACAGGCTCGCGCGCCGTCTTCTGGTTGGCGGCGGCGTGCGCCCCGTTGAGCGTCAGCGGATAGACGTCCGGCGTCAGCTCCTTCTTCTCGATCAGCGAGCCCAGCACGCGCGCTTCGACGGCGGAAAGGACGGGGAGATCGGTCATTGGCTGCAATCCTTTCTAGCGCTGGCGGGACAGCGCCCCCCTCTGTCATGCCGGACATCTCCCCCACAAGGGGGGAGATCAGCAGCTTCGTCAACAGCGCTCACTCTTCGACGACGGCGATTGGCGAAAGCCGCGATGACAGCCAATCTCCCCACCCGTGGGGGAGATGTCCGGTAGGACAGAGGGGGGGCGCGAAGGATCGCTGCTTGCGAGATTGTCGCGAACGAAGAGGCGAAGCCTAAACCCTTCGCTCCACCATCATCTTCTTGATCTCCGCGATCGCCTTGGCGGGATAACCCACGAGAACCTCAAACGCGGCGATCCTTCGCGCCCCCCTCTGTCCTGCCGGACATCACCCCCACGGGTGGGGAGATTGGCTGTCATGAGGGCTTTCGCCTATCTCCAAGGTTGAAGGATGAAGCGCGGTCGGCGAAGCTGCTGATCTCCCCCCGGTGGGGGAGATGTCCGGCAGGACAGGGGGGCGTTGTCCCGCCAGCGTCAGAAAGGATAGCATGCAATGAGCGAAGAC
>NZ_RZSA01001396.1:0-1246 GCF_003998075.1 Mesorhizobium sp. M2A.F.Ca.ET.037.01.1.1
GAGCTCACCATCGACCTCGTCGGCGATGTCGAGCCGCAAGGCGGACAGGTCTGGCAGCTCGCCTATGACGGCGTCTGTGGCGAGGAAGCCCTGCTGGCGCTCATCCTTGCCGGCCGCACGCCCCTCGCCCGGCTGGAGCAGGACGGCGCTGTCGTCGCCGAAGGGCGGCTCGGTACCGAATATCACGGCATCGCGCTGGCATCCTTCCAGGACATGCTGGCGCGCTCGGCCAGCCTGATCGTGGCGGCGGTCAATGGCGCCGCGCGCTCGCACCTGCCTGTGCTGCCCGAACCGCCATCCGGGGCGTCGTCCCCGCCCATGCCACCGGCCACGAAGCTCGGCGTGCGGGCCGCCAAGGCCATGGCGCGGCGCATCGTCCAGCAGATCTATCATCTGTGCTACAACGCCCCGCACTGGCGGGTCGGCTGGCGCCAGACCGGAGGCAGCGACCTCTACGAACTGCGCGCCCATCCGCAATCGGGCTGGCGCGACCTGGCTGACGACGGCAGCCGCTTCTACGCCGACCCGTTCCCGGTGCTTTACCGCGGCCAGGTGACGCTGTTCGTCGAGGACTACATCCACCGCACCGGCAAGGCGATCCTGTCGGCGGTGGCTTTCGGGCCGAACGGACCGGCAGGCACCCCGAAGCCGGTGCTGGAACTGCCCTACCACCTCTCCTACCCCTTCGTGTTCGAGCGCGACGGCGAGATGTGGATGGTGCCTGAAAGCGGCGCCAACCGCAGCGTCGATCTCTACCGCGCCAGCGCCTTCCCGGGCGGCTGGGTCAAGGAAGCGACGCTGTTGTCGGACATCGTCGCCAGCGACGCCACGCTCACCGAGCATGGCGGGCGCTGGTGGATGTTCGCCACCGTGCGCGACGGCGGCGGCGCTTTCTCGGACCAGCTGCATCTGTGGTCGGCGCCGGTTTTCCGCGGGCCGTGGACGCCGCATCCGAAGAACCCGCTGCTGATCGACATCGCCTCCGCGCGCCCCGCGGGCCGCATGGTGAGCCGCGGCGGGCAGCTGCTGCGTCCGGTGCAGGATTGCCGCAGGAGCTATGGCGCCGCGCTCGGCATCGCGCGGGTCACGCGCCTCGACGACACCGGCTTCGAACAGGTCGTCGAGACGATCCTCAATCCCGGCGCCGGCTGGGCCGGCCGCAAGCTACACACACTCAACGAAGCGGGCGGGCTGGAATTCATAGATGGTTCGGCAATGGCGCCGCGCTGGAAGCAGCGGCGGGGGA
>NZ_RZSA01001397.1:0-1244 GCF_003998075.1 Mesorhizobium sp. M2A.F.Ca.ET.037.01.1.1
CGCGCGGCCAGCGGCTGGAAGACGTCGAGGCCCGGCACGATCGCTTCCACGCCGTGCCGAGCACCGCGTGGAAGCGATCGTGCCGGTCCTCGGCGTCAATCCGGCGCCGGATCTCTATGACGGCGTCCTGGTGCGCATCGGCGTCGGCAGGCTGACAAAACTGCTTGCCGCCAGCAACGCCGGCGATCTCCAGATGGAATCGCGCACCATGGTCCAGGCCGAGCTCGAAGCGGGTGAGACGCTGCTTGCGCTCAACGAGATATTCGTCGGCCATCGCAGCCATCAGTCGGCCCGCTATCGAGGCGGAAGGCGAGGCGGAGGACCATTCCTCCAGCGGCCTCATCGTCGCCTCCGGCACCGGCGCGACCGGCTGGGCGCGCTCGATCATGGAAGCGACGCATCTGGAGCTGTCGCTCGGCCGCGAGGAACATGCGGTCGGCTTCTGGGTTCGCGAGCCCTTCCCGAGCATCGCCACCGCCACGAAATTGCGGGCGGGAAAGATCACCGAGAAACCGCTCTTCATCATCTCGCGCATGAACGAGGGCGGCGTGATCTTCGCCGACGGCATCGAGCAGGATTTCATCGCCTTCGACTGGGGCCGGCAGGTGCGGCTGTCGCCAGCGTCAAGGGTGTTGCGGCTGGTGATCGACCGGTAGGACCGAGTTGGCCGCAAAACCTGCAATAGTCAGCCCTGGACGGCGCCGGTCTTTCCAGCCTTCCCGTTCGCGCCGTCGAGCAGGGCGATCAATCCCTTGAGGATGTCGATCGGCGGCGGCGGACATCCGGGAATGTGCAGGTCGACCGGCACCACGTCCGACACGCCGCCGACAACGGCGTAGCCGCCGGCGAAGCAGCCGCCGTCCTTGGCGCAGTCGCCTAATGCAACCACCCATTTCGGGTTGGGCGTCGCCTCAAAGGTCCGCTTCAGCGCCTCGCGCATGTTCTTGGTGACCGGCCCGGTGACCATCAGCACGTCGGCATGGCGCGGCGAGGCGACGAAGCGGAAGCCGAAGCGCTCGATGTCGTAGAAGGCATTGTTGAGCGCGTGCATTTCGAGCTCGCAGCCATTGCAGGAGCCGGCATCGACCGCGCGGATCGCCAGGCTCCGGCCGAGTTTCCGGCGCGCCATGCCGTCAAGCGCGCGCGCCAGCTCGTCGACGGCAGCATTGCTGACTTGCGGCGCGCGTTCCGTCAGGGGCGGGCGGATCAGGCTTTCGAAGAGCAGTTTTCGCATGGTTCTACAG
>NZ_RZSA01001398.1:0-1244 GCF_003998075.1 Mesorhizobium sp. M2A.F.Ca.ET.037.01.1.1
CGTCGGTCCTGCGCGGCCGATCGCGACCCCGAGCTTGTCTTGCGCACGCGGACAGTGGGCGGCCACAGCGGCGCGTCACATGGGCCTGGAGTAGCCGAGGAAGCGGCATTTCGCATGGCTTGGGTTCTCGACCAGCTCCGACACCCGACCGGGGAGCCTCGTAAATCCTGATAGGCTCTTGTCAGAACGGGAGCTTGTCGTCGGCTATGATTATGCTTCCGCTCTGCGGCCCTCCGCGAGGTGCTGAGGAACGCCCTCGACGACCTGTCCCAGCGCGAGGCTGGCCGGTCGTTCTGAATGTGCTCGGTGACGTCGGCCATATAGGCTGCGGCATCGACGCCGCAGAGCTTGCAGGTCGCGATGATGCTGAGCACGACCGCTGACCGCTCTGCCGCGATCAGGTTGTCGGGCTCGAGCTGGCCATCGTAGAGGAAGCGGTTGAAGGCGCGCCATCGCATGGCGCCGTAGGCGAAGGCCTTCGCGATATCGGCATGGCGCGACAAACCCTTGCCCTGGCGCATGAGCTGTCGTCGCAGCGCGCGGACCAGTGGTCGGGTCCGCCTTCGTCGTGCGGCCAATCGCTCGGCGGGGGGGAGCCCCGTTCCTCGCTCCGGTAGATCGCCTGGATACCGGCCATCGCCGTTGTGCTGAGCTCGGTCGGCTGGCTGTCGTGAACATCGAATATCTTGCCCGACTTAAATACCGCCTGTAAGAATATGTCCTTAAGTCGGCATGTTAGGCGCGCGCGGCGCCGAACGCGTCATCGCGCACACGCTCGGGGTGAGCAATGGTGTTGTGCATGGTTACCTGCGGCGCGCCAGGTCTTGCTGGGCTGAGCTGGCCGCTGCCGGAAGGGATGGATGACGAAGGCCTCGAGCTGCTGCTCTTCCCGGCATCCGAAGGCTGCGTCGCAAAGCCCCAGCCGGCCGGTGCCCGATTGGAGCTACGTGAAGAAGGAATTGCGCCGCCGCGGCGTAACTGCAGATTCCGAGGCATGCCGCCCCCGGATTCCGAAATGATGCCGCCCCCTCATTCCGAGAATTAACCGCCCCCGTGAGAGGTGGATGGTTGGGCCCGGGTGCTCTGCCGGTTGAAGGTTCTCTTCCTTTGGTTGCCGAGGAAAGGACCGAGATGGCGGCGGAGAGACTGAGCATGCGGCGTGTCCGCGAGATTTTGAGATATCGATTTTCGGAGGGGCTTGGCCACAAGGCGATCTCGTATCGGGTGGGGGCAGCGCCCTCGAC
>NZ_RZSA01001399.1:0-1240 GCF_003998075.1 Mesorhizobium sp. M2A.F.Ca.ET.037.01.1.1
GGCTCGGCCTGGCCGGCTTTGTCGATGCCTCGAGCGAGCGCTGCCGCCGCATCGCCGCACGGCTGGTCGACCTGAAGGCGACGGCGCTCGCCGGGCGCATTGACGAATTGCCCGCGAAGCTGATGGCGCTGCGCGGCGAGGAGCGGCCGGACGCCGCGATCCGCGAGCTGGGCAAGCTGGTGCTGCTTGCCAAGGCCTGGCGCGCGGCACCCGATGATGCCGAGCTGAAACGCCTGGTCTCGGCATCGGAGACGCGCGACCAGATCCTCGCCAACCCCGATGCCGTTCAGGTCGAGAGCGACTGGGAGGTGCTTGGCGAAAAGATCGAGACCCGCCGCGACGGCCTCGTCAGTCACGCGACCTGGCTGCTCGACCTGAAAAGCACGACGCCGCGATTTGCGGTGCTGCTCGATTTCTTCCCGGCTTCCGCCGGACGGCGCTCCGGCGCCTTCGCGGCGGGCGACCGCTTCAGAGCGAGGCTGGTGTTCTATCCGTCGCGCAATCCGCTGCGGGCGCTGGTCGCCGAACGGCTGGGCGACGTGGCGCCCGGCGCGTGGCCGACATTCGTCCCGGATGCAGCCGGCGATCCGCTGGCCGCCTACGCCGCCTTCCAGGACGGCGCCCCATGGCTGTCGGACTGCCCCATCATCCTGCCCGCCGGCGCGATCGCGTTGGACGAAAAGGACGGCGCCTGGTGGCAGGCGGCAAACGATCCGCACGGCATCGCCTTGCCTGTCGCCGGGTCCGTCCACCAGACCTTGCTCGGCATCGATCTCGCGGCGACGGCGGCGCTCTGGAATGGCGCCAGGCTCGAGCTGCTGGCCTCGCAAAGCAGCATCGGGAGGCTCGATCTGTCATGAACGAACTCGACCAAGCAGGGCTGGCGCGGTTGCGCGACGGCTGGATTTCCGGCGGCGCCATGTTCGAATTCGCCCCGGTCGAGTGGAAAGAGGTAGCCACCGCTTTCAGCCCGGACGAGCAGGAGCGGCGGCTGTTGGCCATCGCCGGGCAGGCACTGGATGTCGCGCTCCGCCCCGCGGCGCCGAAGAGCTTGAAGCGGCGCCCGCCGCTGCCGGTGCTGGCCTTGCCGATGCTGCCTGAACGCCTGCGGCCGTTGCTGCGTGCCGCATTGAAATATGCGGCCGATGCAAGGCTCAAGACCCGCGTGGCCACGCTCGTCGCCAGCCGTGGCTTCGTCACCCATCCGATGGACTGGATGCCGGCTGCGTCGGATCAGAAT
>NZ_RZSA01000139.1:0-9716 GCF_003998075.1 Mesorhizobium sp. M2A.F.Ca.ET.037.01.1.1
CGTCAGCAACTGCGCGTCTCGTTCCCGCGCGGCAGTCGAGTGCTGCGGCGGCAACGGAACCTTCGAGAACATCTTACCAAGGCTTCGCAGATGCGGCTTGGTAAATCGACGGTGGTAGTAGTAAGTCGCCAGGGCGGAGGACCAGTATTTTCTGCGCAGCCCGATAAGGCCAAGGATCATCTTGCGCCTACGAGCGGATTTCAAAAGCAGCGTCCCCTCCGGGATATCCGAACCCGACAGGGTTCTGTAGAAATTGAAAACATCGGCAAAAGGCACGCGCCTGTAGCGCCAGGGCTTGGCCGACCCTGCATAGTGGATCACCTTGGGAAGTCGCCGTTCGATTTCCACATAGCGCTCTGAAAAGAAATTCCATTCCCTGCCGAGGAAGAGAACTCGTCCGCGCACCACCGTGTTCAAGGCCGTCTGGTCGAGGTATCGCGACTTGGCGGTTTCACGAACCGTCGCAAAGACCCTGTCCGCAATGCCTTCCCTGCGCCAGGCGACGAGATTCATCACCAGAACGCCGGAATTGATATATTCATTCCGGGACATTTCGATGTCGTCGAGTTCCTCCTGCTCGACGAAGCCGTCAACCACGCCGGCGACCAAATTGTCGCCCAGGTCCGCCAACCAGAGGGCACCGAGATCGGACACCACCAGCGTATCCGCATCCAAATAGATGGCCTTGTCGCAATCAGGCAATATCTCGGGAATGAGTATTCGGGCATATGCGGCCGTCGTCAGCAGCTTGCCTCTTGTCGGCAGATCGGAAATCCGCTTGCCGTCCGCTTGCACCAACTGACAGTCAATTCCGTTTCGTTCGCAAAAACGGCGAAGCTCTATCACGCTCGCAGGCTCTATTCCTGCATCGATGACGACGAATTTCGCCTCGCGATTATGAATCCAGGCAGAAAAGATGAATAGAAAAAGCCCGGGCACAAAGTTATTGTCGCTTGCGGTGACAATTACCATGAAATTGCGAGCCTTGGAAAACGGGGAGTCAGGCCCAGTTGTGGATAGAGCGCGGGAGCATTTCCGGTCATAGGCAGCACATTGGCATCTCGCCCCCCAAAATAGTTCGTCGTCCACTGCAGGCGGAAGCCCCGTTACCTTATTCGGCGACACGACGGGCCCGATGGAACGCCGCCTGCATCGTGAAGAGAATTACCCCCGCTTCTCCTCCACGCAATCCCAGAACAGGGCCGCGATATCCGCCCCGCCAAAGCGCTTGACCTCGCGGATGCCGGTCGGCGAGGTGACGTTGATCTCGGTCATGTAGTCGCCGATCACGTCGATGCCGACCAGGATGAAGCCGCGTTCTTTCAGGGAAGGCCCGATGCGGGCGCAGATCTCGCGTTCGCGCTCGGTCAGCTCGGTTTTCTCGGCGCGGCCGCCGACATGCATGTTGGAGCGCGAATCGTGCTCGGCCGGCACGCGGTTGATGGCGCCGACCGGCTCGCCGTCGATCAGGATGATGCGCTTGTCGCCCTTGCGCACGTCCTTGAGGTAGCGCTGCACGATATAGGGCTCGCGGAACAGCTGGCCGAACATCTCGAGCAGCGAGGCGAGGTTGCGGTCGGCCTCGTGCAGGTGGAAGATGCCGGCGCCGCCATTGCCGTAGAGCGGCTTGACGATGATGTCGCCGAATTCCTTGCGGAAGGCCGCCACCTCCTGGGGATCCTTGGTGATCAGCGTTTCCGGCATCAGGTCCGGGAACTCGGTGACGAAAATCTTTTCCGGGCTGTTGCGCACCCAGGCCGGATCGTTGACCACCAGCGTCTTCGGATGGATGCGCTCCAATATGTGTGTGGTGGTGATGTAGTTCATGTCGAAGGGTGGATCCTGCCTCAGCAGCACCACGTCCATCTCGGAGAGATCGGTGCGCACCTTCTCGCCCAGCGAATAATGGTTGCCCTTCTCGTCGCGCACCTGCATCTCCTCGACGCGCGCGAACACCTTGCCGTCCCGCATCGACAGCCGGTCGGGCGTGTAGTGGAAAAGCTTGTGGCCGCGCCGCTGCGCTTCCAGCGACACCGCGAAGCTGGTGTCGCCGGCGATCGACACGGTGGAGACATGGTCCATCTGGACGGCGATCTTGAGCGGCATTTTTCCTCTCCGGGGAAACTCAGCCGTCGATATAAGGAAATCGGCGGCTCCTGCCAATCGTGCTCGCTTGGTGCAGAAGCTTAGAGACCGTTTCGAAATTCGCTCTGGCGAGTCATATGGTGGTGGTTTTGAGAACCGGAGCGGAGCGGACTTCGCGTCCGTGAGCACCGGAAGCGGAGAAGCCGCCAACAGATAGCCGCCAGAGTGGAATTTCCAAGCGGTCTCAGCGGTCGAAGACCAGCCTGGAATAGCCCAGGAAGGACAGCGTCATGGCAACGATCGAGGCGATGGCGAGCGCTGCCAGCGGCGGCAGGGCCGGCAGAGCGAGCAGGACGGCGCAGTAGACCAGATAGTTGACGATGCTGGTGGCGATGCCGACGCCGCCATAGCGGGCGCCTTCCTCAGCGATGCTCCGGCTCGACGGCGCGAAGGTCACATGGCGGTTGATCTGCCACGTGACGCAGAGCGCGAAGCCGATCGACAGCACGCGCGCCGAAAGCGCGCCAAGCGGCGTGGCGGCAAGCAGCAGCCAGAGCGCCGCCGCATCCGCGGCGAAGCCGATGCCGCCGGCAAGAGTGAAGCGGAAGAGGCGGCCCACTATGCCGCCCCCTATGCCGCCCTTGGGGCCTTGCCCGGCTCGCTTTTCGGCGAGGCCTGTGCCGGTACCCCGCGCTCCGCCCGGGCTGAGGAAATCGACAGGTAGAAGATGCGCTTCTGCTCGGCGCGGCCGCGCGAGACCGAATCGAGGATCAGCCCGGTCATCATCGAGAGCATGGCCAGAAGCAGCATGCCGATCGACAGCACCCAGGTCGGCATCCGCGGCACGAGCCCTGTCTCGGCGAATTCGATGACCACCGGGATCATCAGGCCGATGCTCGCCGCCAGAAAGAACAGCGCGAAGGTGCCGAAGAAGCGCAGCGGCTGCGTCTCCTTCACCAGCATGGCGAACATCCACAGGATCCTGGCGCCGTCGCGGAAGGTCGACAGTTTCGACGACGAGCCTTCCGGGCGGCGGCCGTAATCCAGCGCCATCTCGCTCACCGGCAGCTTCAGCTGCGAGGCATGCACCGACATCTCGGTCTCGATCTCGAAGCCGCCGGACACGGCCGGGAAGCTTTTGACGAAGCGGCGCGAAAACACCCGGTAGCCGGAGAAGATGTCGGTGAAATCGGTCCCGAACAGGCCTTTGTAGAGCCGGTTGAAGATGTGGTTGCCGAAGGCGTGGCCGTTGCGGCCGGCATCGTCGGTCACGCCGCGCCTGGTGCCCACCACCATGTCCGAGCGCTCGGTCTGCAGCACGTTGATCAGCTGCGGCGAGTCTTCCGGCGCATAGGTGCCGTCGCCGTCGGCCATCACATAGATGTCGGCATCGATGTCGGCGAACATGCGCCGCACCACATTGCCCTTGCCCTGGCGCGGCTCGCGCACGACGATGGCGCCGGCTGCGCGGGCCTTCAGCGCCGTGAGGTCCTTGGAATTGTTGTCGTAGACATAGATCGCGGCCGACGGCAGGGTCTCGCGGAAGCGCCGCACGACCTCGCCGATCGTGAGCTCCTCATTGTAGCAAGGCAGGAGCACGGCGATGACCGGCTCGTGGCGGACTGCATGCGGCATGTCTGTCTCCGGGCGCCCGACCAGCCTCCGGCCGGCCTGATGCCGGTCCCGTCGAGCCGTTTTACTATTTATTGAAGCCGTTAAGGCTAGGTTTAAACCGATCCTCTCCCGTCAAAGGTCACGGCATGGGCACAGCCGAGAACGGCGCCGCCGCGTGGAAATCCGACCTCGTGCTGGCACTGCTTGCCGCCCTGCTCGCGCTCGCCGCCGATGCGTGGACCGGCTTTGGCCAACTGACTGATGCCGGCGGCGACAACGACAATCTGCTGCGCCTCGTCGAGGTCCGCGACCTGCTTGCCGGTCAGGGCTGGTTCGACCTTCACCAGTATCGCATGGGGCTGGAAGGCGGCTTCGTCATGCACTGGTCCAGGCTGGTGGATGCGCCGATCGCCGCGATCGTGCTTGCCGCCTCGGCGCTGACCGGCAGCAGGCCGCTTGCCGAGGACGTGGCGCAGGTGCTGTGGCCGGCGCTGCTCTTCTGGTCGACCCTGTTCTTCACCGCTCGCGCCGCGCGCAGCTTCGGCGGCGCCGGCGCGGCGCTGCCCGCCATCCTGGTCGGCGGCGCCGGCTATTATTTTCTCGGCATTTATGACCCCGGCGCGCTCGATCACCACAACGTCCAGCTGATGCTCACCATGGCGAGCCTCGCTTTGCTGCTCGAGGCGCCTGCCTGGCGCTGGGCCGCGCTGTTGTCCGGCCTCTCCGCGGCGCTGACGCTCGCCGTCGGCATGGAAACCGTGCCCTATGTCGCCACCATCGGGGTCTGCGTGTCGCTGCTGTTCGTCGCCGATCCGAGCGGCGAGCGGACAATCGCCCGCGATTTTGGCCTCGGCTTCGCCGGCGTCGGGGCGCTTGTCTTCGTCGCCACCATCCCGCCCTCCGCCTGGGGCGTGGCTGAGTGCGATGCCTTCTCCGTCGCGCAGTTCGTCGTCGCCGCCATCGCCGGCGTCGGGCTGGCGGCGATCGCCTTGGTCGAGCCCGCCGCCGGCAGCCGGCAGCGCGGGCTGGCGTTGCTTGCCGCGCTGGGCGTCGTCCTCGGCGCGGTCGTGGCGGCGCTGTTCCCGCAATGCCTCTCGGCGCCCTATGCCAATCTCGACCCGCGCCTGAAGGAACTGTGGCTCGACCATATCGACGAGGCCCAGTCGCTGTTCACGCAGCTCGTCCATGATCCGGCGCGCGTTGCGGCGCGTTATGCGACGCCGCTGGTCGCGATCATCCTGATGGCGTTGCGCTTCCGCCGTGGCGGCTGGCGGCGGCAGGACAGCCTCGTCGCGGCGCTGCTCGCCGTCTCCTTCGTGGTCGGCGCCTGGCAGCTGCGCGGCACCACCTTCTCGATCGCCTTCGCGGTCATTCCGCTGTCGGCCTGGATCGCGAAATGGCGGGCGCGGGCGGAAGCCGGCTCTTCGCCCGGCGTGGCGCTGCGCCTCGCGGCCGTCTGGCTGGTCTCGATCAACCCGGTCTGGACCGGCGTTGCCGCCGCCGCCTCGGTGGCGTTCGAAAAAAGGACCGGCTGTCGCCGACCGCGGCGCGATGGACAAGGCCTGCCAGAAGAAGGCCACCTTCGCGCCGCTTGGCGGCATGACCGGCACGACCGTGCTTGCGATCTCCAATCTCGGCGCGCCGATCCTCGTCTATAGCGGCCACAAGGTCTTCGCTGGCCCCTATCATCGCAACGTCGCCGGCAATCTCCTGGCGCTGGACGCCTTTCTCGGCTCGGCCGATGACGCGCGGCGGATCGTCGAGGCGCATCGTGTCGGCCTCGTCGCCATCTGCCCCGGCAATGGCGAGAGCCGGACCCTGACCCAAAAGGCGCCACAGGGCTTCCTGGCCGGGCTGCTGCGCGGCAGCGTGCCGGACTGGCTCGAGCCGGTCAGCGAGACCAAGGGCAGCCCGATCGAGCTCTATCGCGTCAGACAAGCCGGTTAAAGGAAAGCGCAAGCGGCGGGCGCGATCGCACGGCCGGAAGCGAATCTGGAAAGAGTATTCGACATCTATATTAGAAGTTTCGAATGAAAGAATATTTTGGAGCGGATCGGAAGTCCTTGTCCAAGGCTGAACCGTTGCCGGCGGCGCAAGCAACTCCTGGACGAAGGAAAATCGATTTTCCGATACTTTTCCTAAACGCTTTGGTGCCAGTCTGATGAGAAATACCGACATCAGAACAGGGACATGATGCAAACGACGTTTGGCACCGGTCAGCCAGGCAAGGAAAACACGGATCTGGCCTTCACGGATTCGTTGACCGGGCTCGGCAACCATCGTCGCTTCTTCGACAAGGTCGATCGCCTGATCAGCGACCGCGCCGACGATCCCGCGCCCTTCACCGTCGGCATCCTCGACCTCGACGGCTTCAAGCCGATCAACGACCTGTTCGGCCACAAGGCCGGCGACGACATCCTGATCCAAGTGGCGATGCGCCTGCGCGCCTCGATGGATGGCTATTCCACCGTCTGCCGAATCGGCGCCGACGAGTTCGCCTATCTCTACCCGATGGTGTTCTCCGAGGAGCAGGCGGCCGAGAAGTCGCGCATGCTGATCGAGATATTGTCGGCGCCCTATGACGTCGGCGAGCGCACCGCGAGGCTCTCGGCCTCGGTCGGCTGCTCGCTCTTCTATTCCGGCGACGAGACCACCGAGATCCTGATCAACAAGGCCGAGACCGCGCTTTATCACGCCAAGCGCTCGGGCCGCGGCCGCGTCGTCGTCTACACGCGCGAGATGGAGGAGGCGGCCAAGCGCGTTACCCGCATCGAGCA
Source organism: Mesorhizobium sp. M2A.F.Ca.ET.037.01.1.1 (assembly GCF_003998075.1). NCBI lineage: Bacteria > Pseudomonadati > Pseudomonadota > Alphaproteobacteria > Hyphomicrobiales > Phyllobacteriaceae > Mesorhizobium > Mesorhizobium sp. M2A.F.Ca.ET.037.01.1.1. Next base: position 6,477 of record NZ_RZSA01000139.1, read on the forward strand.
GGCGCTGCGCCGCGCCGTCTCGGCCGGCGAGGTGGAGCCGCATTTCCAGCCCATCGTCGATTTGAACAGCCGCCGCACCATCGGCTTCGAGACCCTGGCGCGCTGGACCGACCGCGACCTCGGCGTCGTGCCGCCATCCGTCTTCATCCCGATCGCCGAAGAACGCGGCATCATCGGTCCGCTGTCGCAGCTGGTGCTGCGCAAGGCGACGGAAGCGGCTCGCAGCTGGCCCAAGGATCTGTTCCTGTCCTTCAACCTGTCGCCCTCGCAGCTTGTCGACCAGAACACCGGCCTGCATATCCTGGCCATCCTCGAGCGCACCGGCTTCGACCCGCGCCGCCTGGAGATCGAGATCACCGAGACCGGCCTGATGAACGATCCGGCCTCGGCCGAGAAGATCGTCGAGGACCTGCGCCGCGTCGGCATCCGCGTCTCGCTCGACGATTTCGGCACCGGCCAGTCCTCGCTCGGCCGCCTGCGCGAGTTCCATTTCGATAAGCTCAAGATCGACCGCGCCTTCGTCTCCTCCATTCTCGACGACCGGCCCTCGGAGCACATCATCCGAGCGATCCTGGCCATGTGCGAGGGGCTCGGCATGGATGTCGTCGCCGAAGGCATCGAGGACGAGGCGCAGGCCGACCGCCTCGTCCAGTTCGGCTGCGCCGGCGGCCAGGGCTATCTGTTCGGCAAGCCGGCCGATGCCGACGCCACGCTCGGCTATCTGCGCGATTCCTATCGCGGCGCGCTGCATGCCAAGGCAATCTGACAACAGCTTTGGGAATCGCATAGGGCGGCGCTAGCCCCCTCATCCGGCCGCTTCGCGGCCACCTTCTCCCCATCGGGGAGAAGAGACTGGCGCCGACGCCGGCAATCTCCTCTCCCCTCGGGGAGAGGTCAGCCGAGCGAAGCGGAGGCTGGGTGAGGGGGAGTGCCGCATTTGTCGGACATAAGCTGCCGAATCCGCCTTTTCGCCCTTGCCCCCCGGCCCGGCGTGGCTAGGATGCGCGCCGGCCAAAGGGAGAAGAAATCATGATGCCATCGGCACGCTTTGCCGACCTCGACGGCGCCTCGGTGCTGATCACCGGCGGCGGCTCCGGCATCGGCGCGGCGCTGACCGAAGGTTTCATGCGGCAGAACGCGAAAGTCGCCTTCATCGACATCGCCGAGAGGCCAAGCACGGCCCTCGCCGACCGGCTGGAGAAGGAGCTCGGCCGCCGCCCGCTCTATCTCAAGGCCGACCTGCGCGACATCGCGGCGCTGCGCGCCGCCGCGGCCAAGGCGGCCGAAGCGCATGGCGACGTGACCGTTTTGGTCAACAACGCCGCGCTCGACGATCGCCACGCCGTGGAAAACGTCACGGTCGAGTTCTGGGACAACAATCTCGCCATCAACCTGCGGCCGCATTTCTTCACTGCGCAGGCCGTGGCGCCCGGCATGAAACGCGCCGGCGGCGGCTCGATCATCAACTTCACCTCCACCTCCTATCTGATCAACCATCCCGACATGCCGGCCTACACCGCGGCCAAGGCGGGCATACTCGGCCTGACGAAAGGCCTCGCCGGCAAGCTCGGCGCCGACCGCATCCGCGTCAACGCGGTGGCGCCAGGCTGGGTCATCACCGAGCGCCAGCGCGAGCTCTGGGTCACCGACGAGGGCCTCGCCGCCCATGTCGCCAAGCAATGCATCAAGGACGTGATGCAGCCCGACGACATGGTCGGCACGGTGCTATTCCTGGCATCCGACGCCTCGCGCATGCTGACCGCCCAGATGCTGATCGTCGACGGAGGCTTCCTGTGAGCGCGACACCGGCAGTCGCCGCGCTCGACTGGGGCACGACCAGGCTGCGGGCCTGGCTGCTCGACAATACCGGCAACGTGCTTGCCGAGCGGCGCGGCGACGACGGGCTGATCACCGCTCGCGAAAAAGGTTTTGCCAAGGTGCTGGAAGGCCATCTGGCAGCCATGGGCGCGTCGGAGGCGCTGCCGGTCGTCATCTGCGGCATGGCCGGCTCGCGGCAGGGCTGGATCGAGGCGCCCTATCTCACCGTGCCGGCGCCGATCGGCGCGATTCTGCGCGGCGCCGCGCGCATCGAGGGCTCGCGCCGCGACATCCGCATCGTGCCCGGCCTCGCGCAGCGGCTGGCCGACGCGCCGGATGTCATGCGCGGCGAAGAGACCCAGCTTGCCGGCGCCGGTTTGCCGGCAAAGGGAAGGCATCTCGTCTGCATGCCCGGCACCCATTCGAAATGGGTCGCGGTCGAGCACGGCGCCGTCGGAGGCTTCGGCACCTGGCCGACCGGCGAATTGTTTTCCGTCTTGGCTACGCACTCGATCCTGAAACATTCGCTGGGCGAGCATCCCGCTCCGGTCGCCGCCGACAGCCCGTTCTTCCGGCAATGGTGCGAGCGGGCCCTGGGCGAGGGCGGCGACGTGACCTCGAAGCTGTTCGCTATCCGCGCCGCCGGGCTTCTGCAGGATTTGAAGCCCGCCGACGCGGCGGCATGCCTGTCCGGACTGCTGATCGGCGGCGAGATCGCCTCGGCGAGGCGCCGCTATGGCGCCGGCGAAGCGCCGGTGGTGCTGGTCGCCTCGGGCGCGCTGGCCACGCTTTATGGCACGGCGCTCGGCTTTGCCGGCCTTGCCTTCCGCACCGTCGACGCCGATGAAGCGGTGCGCGCCGGCCTCGTCGAGGCCGCGCGCGAGAACGGCATGATTGGAGGCGCTTGATGAGCCAGACCGCACCCTTCCCGAAGCTCAGGCGAGGCCTTGTCGCCATCCTGCGCGGCTTGAAGCCGTCCGAGGCGGTGGCGATCGGCAAGGCGATCCATTACGCCGGCATCGAGGCGATCGAAGTGCCGCTCAATTCGCCGGAGCCGTTCGTCTCCATCGCCGATCTGGTCAAGGCGCTGCCGCAAACCGCGCTGATCGGCGCCGGCACGGTGCTGACGGCTGCGGACGTCGACGCCTTGCACAAGGCTGGCGGTCGCCTGCTGGTCAGCCCCAACATCGATGCCGAGGTCATGGGCCGCGCCATGCATCATGGCATGGTGACGATGCCTGGCGTGTTCACGCCCACCGAAGCTTTCCAGGCGATCCGGCTCGGCGCCTCGGCGCTGAAATTCTTCCCGGCGAGCGTGCTTGGAGCGAGCGGCATTGCCGCCATCCGCGCCGTGCTGCCGGCAGCGACGCTGATCGGCGCGGTCGGCGGCGTCTCCGACAAGGATTTTGCCGGCTACAAGGC
>NZ_RZSA01000013.1:0-20757 GCF_003998075.1 Mesorhizobium sp. M2A.F.Ca.ET.037.01.1.1
GAAATAGCCTTTCAGCACATGCGTCGCCGTCTGGTCGGTGCTGCCGACAAGCGTCAAGCCGCGTTGCTTGGCGCGGGTCTGCAGTTCCGCCGTCAACGGTGCCGCCGCGTCCACCGATGCGCCGACGATCGGCGCCACCTGCAACCGTGTCTTGGCCAGGGCAGCGGTCTGGGCCGATGTCCTGGGTGACGCTGTGATGGAAGGCGCGGGAGAAGGGGCAGGCGCGGTCGTGGTCGGGGTTGTGGCCGTCGTCGATGTGCCCTGCGGGGCGGCCGAGGACTGGGCCGAGCTCGCCGGCGGAGTGATGGCCGAAGGTTCGAGCACGTCCTTGGCGTTGGTGCAGGCGCCGAGCGCCAGCGCTGCAAGCAATGACACGGTCGTCATCCGCGATCGTCTCATTTGCTTGAAAACTCCCTAGTGGCGAACGCCCCCGCGTGAACCAACCATTATGGATTCACTGCACGATCAAGTCGAGATCATGGCGCGACAGCGGCTTCGGCGCCGATTCCGTGGTGAGGTAGGTGCGGCCGAGCGTCATGGCCGTCTCGGTCTCGGAGTCCATGATGATCATATGCGCGAATAGCGTCATATTGGGCGCGATCGGCTCCGGATTGCCTTGGTAGAACATCGGCATGTCCATCCAGGATGGCGTGAAGCGGGCGCCGACCGAGTAGCCGCAGGCGTTCAGCCGGTGCTTGGTCAGATTGTGCGCTTCGAGCGTGCGGGCATGCGCGTCGAAGACATCGCCGAAGGTGTTGCCCGGCGTCAGCGCCTTTTCGACCGCGAGCAGCGCGGCTCGGGAAGCGTCGAACAATTCCTGATGGCGCTTCGACACCTTGCCCGTCAAAATGGTGCGCATCATTGGGGCATGATAGTGGTGGAACACGCCGGCCCATTCAAGCGTCAGCTGGTCGTTCTTGGTAAGCTTGCGGCGGCCGGCCTTGTAGCGGCAGAGCAGGGCATCGGCGCCTGAGCCGATGATGTATTCGTTGGCCGGATAGTCGCCGCCGCCGGCAAAGACAGCGCCCTGCATGGCGGCGAGGATCAGCCCTTCGTCACCACCCTGCTTGATCAGCGGCAGGGCGGCATCGAGCGCGTCGTCGGAAAGATTGGCGGCCTTTTCCGCCTTGGCGATCTCGGCCGGGCTCTTGAACAGGCGCAGCCGGCCGACGATGCCGGAGGCATCGGCGATCTGGCCGAAGGTCTGCAACTGCTCGTCTAGGCGGCGGCCGTTATAGGCGGTCAGGCCATGGGTGTCGTATTCGACGCCGATGCGGGCGCCGAGCAGATCGAGGTCGTTGAGCAGGTTGCGCAGGTCGATTGCCGGGTTGGCGCCCTGACGATCGGTCCACAGCACGATGTTCTCGATGGTCGAGGTATGGCGCGCTTGCCTCAGATCAGCCGAGCGGGTGAGCAGCACCATCGAGCCGTCGGCCTTCACCACCAGGCACTGGAAGAAGCAGAAGCCGAACGTGTCGTAGCCGGTCAGCCAGTACATGCTCTCCTGCGCGAACAGGAGCACGGCGTCGAGCTTCTTTTCGGCCATCTCGATCAGCAGCCGGTCACGCCGCGCGTCGAATTCCGAACGTTCGAAATGCAGCGCCATTACTCTTTCTCCAGAACGATTGCCGAAACCTGGCGCCCGTAATCCGCTTCCTTGCGGTGTGTGGTGCGCCGGTAGGAATAGAAAAGGTCTTCTTCCGCGTAGGTGCAGCGGCCAAGCCCCTCGGCGGTCACGCCGGCCTTGCGCAGCCGGTCGACCGTATATTGGTTGAGGTCGAACATCGAGTGGCCGACAGTCCTGGATGGGCTGAAATAGCGTTCATTGCCGGCGTCGGCCTCGACGAAGCGGGCGACAAATTCCGGCCCGACCTCGTAATTGTCGGGCCCGATCGAGGGGCCAAGCACGGCGACGATGCGGTCGCGGCGGGCGCCGAGGCCCTCCATCGCCGCGACGGTGTTCTCGAGCACGCCGGTGAAGGCGCCCTTCCAGCCGGCATGGGCGGCGCCGATGACGCGCGCCTCGTCATCGGCAAACAACACCGGCCCGCAATCGGCGGTCGATGCGCCGATGGCGATGCCCGGACGATCGGTGACGATGGCGTCGGCTTTCGGGCGAGGGGCGGCGAAGGGTTCCCTGGCGACAACGACATCCGGCGAGTGGATCTGGTGCGCGGTCAGCAGATGGTCCGCGGGCACACCCATCCAATCGGCGACGCGCCGCCGGTTCTCGGCGACCAATGTCTGGTCGTCGCTGGAGCCCGTGCCGATGTTGAGGCCCCGATAGATGCCGTCGGAGACGCCGCCGATGCGGGTGAAGTAGCCGTGGCGCATGCCTTGCGCCTTTTCAAGCAGCGGCGAGCGTACTGGATCGGGTCTGGTCTGATTCAGCATGGTTGGGTTTGTCGTCCGTGCAAGGCGGGTTCGTCAAGGCGAAGTTCGGAGACGAGCGGGCCAGCCACCGAGGCCGCGCGCCGATCTCAGCCGCCTTTCGCCTTCGGCAGGACCTTCATCACCTTGAACAACTCGCCCATGGCGTCGGGGCCGGCCAGGCGTTCGACCGCGTCCGATATGACCTGACGTGTTTCGGCATCGGCATCGGCGCCGAGCGTTCCGGCACGTTCGAGCAGGCCCATGCCGAGCAGGAATTCGCCCTGGGTCGACAATTGAACATCGTGACCGTGCGCCCGCGCGATGTCGGCGAGAGCGGCGAAATCGACATGGGCGGTGAGGTCGGCTTCGCCTGGATTGGCCAGAACGTCCTCGCGCTCGTGCCGGCGCAGCGCCTGGAATGTGTCGCCGATCCCCGGCTGCAGATGGCCGTAGTCGATGAAGAGGCCGGCGCCGCCCTGGCCGGCTATGCGTTCGGCGATCTGCGCCATCAGCGCCGAACGGGCAGGCGCCACTTCGACGATGGCGCCTTGCGGCGCATCGGCGGCGCCAGGGGGCAGCAGCGCCGGGTCGACGGATCCCGCGCCGGCGAAGAAGTGCAGCTCATCGGCGCCGTCGAGGCCGACCACGCGCTCGCGCCAGCCCGCGCCGACATAGACGAACTGCCGGATCGGCACCGCGTCGAACAATTCGTTGCCGACGATGAAGAGCGGCTGCGGCGGCAGCGTGTCGAGGCTCTGGTGCCAGCCAAGCGCAACGTTCTGCCCCGCAAGCGTCTGCTTCTGTATCTCGGCCAGGCGCGTGCTGGTCTCGACCATGGCAAAGGAGGCGCCGGCCACCAGCGCCGGGTCGAGCCGTGACCAGGTGCGCAGCATGTCCTTCATCAGCGTGCCGCGGCCGGGACCGATCTCGGCGAAGGTCGGGGGCAGGGGCCGGCCGGCGCCCTGCCAGGCCTGATAGAGCCAGACGGCGACGAGCTCGCCGAACATCTGGCTGATCTCGGGCGCGGTGATGAAGTCGCCGGCGGCGCCGAAGGGCTCGCGCGTCGTGTAATAACCCTCCTCGGGATCGAACAGGCAGAGCGCCATATATTCACTGACCGGGATCGGCCCCGCCGCGCCGATCAGGCCAATGATGCGCTGCTTCAGTGTGCTCATGCCGCCTGCGGCTGTGGCGTCGGCTTTGCCGTGGCCATGGCCCAGATGCCGGCGAGCACCATCGGCGTGGACAGGATCATGCCCATGGTCAGCCAGTTGGTATAGAGCAAATACCCGAGCTGGTGGTCGGGCTCGCGGAAGAACTCGATGAAGATGCGCGACAGGCCGTAGCCGCAGATGAAGGCGCCGCCGACGAAGCGAGGCGTCTTCAGTTTGAGCCGCGAATGAGTGAGGAAGCGCAGCACCAGGAACAGCACCAGGCCTTCGAGCAGCGCCTCGTAAAGCTGGCTCGGATGGCGAGGGTCGAGGCCGGCGGGACATTGCCCCAGCGCCTGCTGGAGGCGATCGTTGCAGAAGACGACGCCCCAGGGCATGTCGGTTGGCCTGCCCCAAAGCTCGGCATTGATGAAGTTGCAGACGCGCACCAGCCCAAGGCCGACCGGCACGCCGGCTGACACCACGTCGAACAATGTCCAGGTGTAGATGCCACGCTTGAGCGAAAAAAGCGTCATGGCGAGGATGACACCGAGCAGGCCGCCATGGAATGACATGCCGCCCTGCCAGACGGCGAAAATGTCGAGCGGGTGCGCAATGTAGCGCTTCAAGTCGTAGAACAGCACGTAGCCGGTGCGCCCGCCGAGCACGACGCCGATCGCCGCCCAGACGATGAAGTCGTCTAGGTCCTCGGGCTTCATCGGCAGGTGGCCGTCGGGCCAGAGGCGTGCGTTGGTGACCAGCCGCTTGGCATACCACCAGGCAAAGAGGATGCCGACGATGTAGCCGACGCCGTACCAGTGCACAGCCAGCGGCCCGATATTGACGATGACCGGATCGATGTTGGGGAAGGGCAGGGAGGCCAGCGGCAGCAGGAAATATTCGCTCAACAGGGTCTCCAGGGCGCGGTCATGTTCGGGCGCGGACCATGCGGCAGGGTTTTGGCGGGGTCAAGGCAACGGCAGCGCGGCAAATCTGAATTTGGGACGCAGCTAATCGCCGTTACGTGGCGGCTTTGGCTTTTGGCCTTGGGCCAATTCCCTGTATTTGGCTTCCAAGCGGTCAAACACCTCTTCGGCATGCATTGTCCGCTTTGCTTCGACGTCGCTGATGCCCTTGGCGAGCGCTGCGTCTAGTGCGGCAATGCGCTTTTCCGAACCCCCAGTGTTGGGCATCCCACGCTCCCGTTCGAAACATCCTATCAGATAATAACGACAACGACGGACACGGTGAGATCAAATCGTAACCACGTGAGCACGCCGCAATGCGCTTGCATTCCGCGCCGCGCGCCACTACGTCAAAACGACAAAGCGAGGATCTGCCATGGCGACCGGACCGAACCGCATTCTCGACGAATTCGCAAAGATCATGACCGACGCCGCGGGTGCCGCGCAGGGCGTTCGTCGCGAGGTGGAGACGGCGTTCCGGGCGCAGGCCGAGCGCATGCTGAATTCCATGGATGTGGTGCAGCGCGAAGAATTCGAGGCGGTGCGCGAGATGGCGGTCAAGGCGCGGGAAGACAACATCCAACTGGCGACGCGCGTCGAGGCGCTCGAGGCCAAGCTCGCCGAATTGACCGGACAGGCCGCACCTGCGGGTGCCGCGAAGCCCCGCGCAAAAAAATAATCGTTAAACTTTTCCACATAGCGCGATCCGAAAAATCGCTTTGCCGTGAATCGCTTACCGGCATTGCATGAATCTTTGTGACAGCCACCTTTCCACATGCGGATGACGCGGCGCGAAAAATTGGGCTGTTCACGCGACTCCCGATCAATAGACTGAATTTGTTGCATGATTCGAAGCAGGGTCATGCGCCGGGCGGTGGGGTCCGGTTGGGTCTTTGCGTTGGAAAGTCCTGACCGTCCGAGTTCTAGACAAGATTGTTCGTTGTGTGTGCCCCGCGGAGCGTGTGGCGCTCCCCTGAACACAGGAAGCATTCATGGAACTCCTCGAACTCGAATTCTCCCGCGAAATCCACCCGGTGGACGTCATCGAGCAGGTGGCCCACAACAATGACTGGTCCTTCGAGCGCGCCGGCGACGACGAGATTTCGATTTCGGTGGCCGGCAGCTGGACCGACTATCACGTCTCCTTTTCCTGGATGGAGGATTTCGAGGCGCTGCATCTGGCCTGCGCTTTCGACATCAAGGTGCCGGAGACGCGCGCGCTGGAAGTGATGCGACTGTTGTCGCTGATCAACGAGCAGATGCTGTTCGGGCATTTCGACCTGTGGGAGCAGGAAGGCGCGATCATGTTCCGCCAATCGCTGTTGCTTGCCGGCGGGGTCGAGCCGTCGAGCCAACAGGTCGAGGTGCTTCTATCGTCGGCGCTCGAGGCCTGCGAATGCTATTTCCAGGCCTTCCAGTTCGTCGTCTGGTCGGGTACATCGGCCAAGGACGCGCTCTCCAGCGTGCTCTTCGAGACCCACGGAAACGCCTGAACCAAACCGATATCGCCGATGAGTTCCAGCAGCGAGCGCAAGCCCGAGATCAGCTTTGCCGATTTCGACCGTGTCGATATCCGTGCCGGCACGATCGTCGAGGCCGAGCCGTTTCCGGAAGCGCGCAAACCGGCAATCAAGCTGAAGATCGATTTCGGCCCGGCGATCGGTGTGAAGAAGTCGTCAGCGCAGATCACCAAATACTACGCGCCGGAAACGTTGGTCGGCCGGCAGGTCTTCGCGGTGGTCAATTTCCCGCCGCGCCAGATCGGTCCCTTCATGTCGGAGGTCCTGACGCTCGGCTTTCCCGATGAAGAGGGCGCGGTGGTGCTCGGCGCCATCGAGCGTAGGGTGCCGGACGGCGGGCGCCTATTCTAGGACGAGCCTAGGGCGACCCGGAGCCACCCTGTCCTGATCGGCGCGCTTACTTGGCATCCCCAGCGCTTCGTCGACCGCGTCGAGGAACATCTCGGCGCAGGCCGTCCAGCTGTAGCGCATGGCGCGCTGACGCGCTTCGGCGCGATCGACGTTGAGCGCCTTCATCGCCGCCTCGCCCAGGTCGTTCGACACGGCTCCGCCGACACCGTCGCCGACAATGTCGATCGGTCCGGTCACCGGATAGGCGGCCACCGGCGTTCCGCTGGCCAGCGCTTCGATGATGACGTTGCCGAAGGTGTCGGTGCGGCTCGGAAACACGAACACATCGGCCGAGGCGTAGATCTCGGCCAGCTCGTCGTTCGGGCGATGGCCGAGGAAATGCGCGTTGGGATAGCGCGCCTTGAGTTTTGCCAGTTCCGGTCCTTCGCCGACGATCACCTTGCTGCCGGGCAGGTCGAGATCGAGGAAGGCGGTCAGGTTCTTTTCGATCGCGACGCGGCCGACGCACAGGAAGACCGGGCGCGGAAATCCGGTTTCCTTGCGCTTGTCGGGCCGGAAATGGTCGGTGTCGACGCCGCGCGTCCAGGGCCTCAGCTTGTTGAAGCCACGCGCCGCGAGATCGTCCGCCAGCGATTGCGTGGCGACAAGCGTGCCCTGTCCGGAATTGTGGAAGTCACGCAGCCAGTTGTAGGCCCAGCTTTCCGGCACCGGCAGGCGGGCGCTGAGATATTCGGGAAAGCGCGTGTGGTAGCTGGTGGTGAAGGGGCGGCTGGCCTTGCGGCAGTAGCGGCGCGCCATGATGCCGAGCGGACCCTCGGTGACGATGTGGATGTGGTCGGCCTTGGCGGCATCGATCCGGCGCGCCACATGGCCCGGCGTCGTCAGCGCGAGCCGGATGTCGGGATAGGTCGGCATCGGCAAGGTGCGAAAGAGGTTCGGCGTCAGGAAATCGAGCTCGACGTCGAAGGGCTTCAGCGCCTCGGTGAGGCGTTCGAGCGTGTGCACCACGCCATTGACCTGCGGCTGCCAAGCGTCGGTGACCATCAGGATGCGCATGGAGATCCCGCTACGTATGACGGTCCATCGCCGCGATAACTCCCGGACGCGCCGGCGCGGTGCCGCAACGGCAGCCACGCGGCAGCTCGCGCCTCGCTCCAGCGCACCCGGGCAGGGGCGGGATCGAAGCGGGGCGGCAGAGCCGAATCAACAAGGGTCGCGCGCTTCATGCGCGCTCTTCACCATGATTTCATGACGGGCGGATGAAGCCTGTCTTGGCTCTGCTTACGCAGGCACCTTGATGACGGCGCGCAGGCCGCCGAGCGGACTGTCCTCGAGGCTGATGTCGCCGCCGTGGCTGCGGGCGATGTCGCGGGCGATCGACAGGCCAAGTCCGGTGCCGCTGGCGTCCAGGTTGCGCGCCTCGTCCAGTCGCAGGAATGGCTTGAACACCTCTTCACGCTTGTCGGGCGCGATGCCCGGCCCATTGTCGTCGATGGTGACGGTGAGCGAGCCATGGCTGTGGTTGGCGTGGACCTCGACGGCCTTGGCATAGCGGAACGCATTGCCGATGACGTTCGAAAGCAAACGGGCAAAGGCGTTCGGCCGCACATGCACGGCCGGATCGCCGGCCAGCGTCGTCGTGAGCTTGCAGCGACGCAATTGCGCTTCCTCGCCGAGCTTCTGGAAATAGGCGTTGAGGTCGAAGCGTCCGGTGTCCTCCGCGGACTCGCCACGGGCAAAGGCGAGATAGCCTTCCAGCATCGACTGCATGTCGTCGATGTCCTGGTTCAGCGCGGCCTTGGTCTCCGCTTTGCCGCCGGCCAGGGCCAGCTGCAGCTTGAAGCGGGTGAGGATGGTCCTGAGGTCGTGGCTGACGCCGGTCAGCATGGCGGTGCGCTGCTCGATCTGGCGCTCGATACGCTCACGCATCTGGATGAAGGCGAAGCCGGCGCGGCGAACCTCCTCGGCGCCGCGCGGGCGGAAATCGCGCGGCATCGGCCGGCCCTTGCCGAAACTCTCGGCGGCCTCGGCGAGCGTCAGGATCGGCCTGATCTGATTGCGCAGGAAGGGAATGGCGATCATCAGCAGAACCAGCGAGGTGCCGACCATCCAGATCAGGAAGATATGCGTATTCGAGGCATAAGCCTGGCTGCGCCGCACGAAGACGCGCAGCACTTTGCCTTCGAGCTGGACGCGGACCTCGACGACGTTCGAGTTGCCGACCGTGTCGATCCAGAACGGACGGTTGATCTGTCTCGTGATCTCCGACGACAGCGCCTCGTCGAGGATCGAGAAGAACGGCTTCGGGCCGGGCGGCGGCAACGGATCTGGCGGCAGCAGATCCACTTTCAACTGCATGCGGTCCTGGGCGATGCGGATGATGTTGGCGTAGTCAGCGTCGTGCGGATAGGTCTCCATCATGTCGATGACGGCAGCAATGTCCGAGATCGTCGCCTGCGACAGGCGCTGGGTGACCGTCTGCCAGTGGCGTTCCATGAAGACGAAGGCGATCACCGACTGCAGCAGGATCATCGGCGCGATGACGATGATCAGCGAGCGGGCGTAGAGCCGCTTCGGCATGTAGAGCGCGATCAAGCGCCAGAACCGGTTCCAGGCGCGCGGCATCGCCCTCAGCGTCCGCAGCGCGAGGTCGCCGGGGCCGCTCCCTTTCGGCTGTTCCAGTTGCGTGGTCGCCATTCGCCTTCCGCTCGTCGATGGCCTGTTCAGCAAAGGGCCTTCGACGGTAGTCTATTCGACGCTGAGCCGATACCCAATACCGCGCACCGTCTGCAGCCACACCGGATTGGACGGATCGCGCTCGATCTTGCGGCGCAGCCGGTTGATCTGCACGTCGATGGTGCGCTCGCCGACATCCGATTCATCGCCCACCAGCTCATGGCGCGGTATGGTCTCGCCCGCCCGCGCGGCGAAGATCGCGAGGATCTCCTGCTCGCGGTCGGTCAGCTTAAGCGCCTCGCCGCCGCGCTTCAATTCGCGCTTGGCGATCTGGAACGTGTAGGGCCCGAACACCAGCTGTTCCACCTTCGGCGTTGCGGCCGGGCCGCCACGGCGCAGGATGTTATTGATGCGCAGGATCAGCTCGCGCGGATCGAACGGTTTCGGCAGGTAATCATCGGCGCCGGCTTCCAGCCCGCTGATGCGGCTGTCGGTCTCGGACAGCGCCGTCAGCATCAGGATCGGTACGTTCTTCTCGGCCCGCAGCGCCTTGGTGAGATCGACGCCGGTTTCGCCCGGCATCATGACATCGAGCACCAGAAGGTCGAAGTCGAGGCCGGCGAGCTTGCGCCTGGCTTCGCCGGAATTGCCGGCGACAGTGACGCGAAAGCCATTCTCGGACAGATACTGCTTAAGCAGGTTGCGGATACGCGTGTCGTCGTCAACGACCAGAAGATGCGGCGCGTCATCGTCGGGCGCGGCCGGATGATCGACCTTCTCAATGGTCTCCATGGTTCTTCCCCGATGTTTGCGCAGGCACAATGTCGATCTGCGCTCTTAGTTCCGGATTGACCATCGCTTCCAGGAATCGCTCGATCGTGGCGCGTTCGGTGGCTCCGGAATCCTCCAATGCCGCACGGATGCGGCGCGACTGTGGCCGCGCCAGCGCCAAGGCCAGCGCGCGGCCCTTGGCGGTCGGGTAGAGCTCGCGCTGCCGGCGGTCGCGCGGGCCCTGCACCTGGACGATATGATCGGTGTCGATCAGCTGCTTCAAAACCCGCGCAAGGCTCTGCTTGGTGATCTTCAGCACATCGAGCAGCTCGGCGACGGTGAGGCCCGGCCTGCGGTTGACGAAGTGCAGCACACGGTGATGGGCGCGGCCGAAGCCATAGTCCGCGAGGATCTGGTCCGGGTCGGAGGTGAAATCGCGATAGGCGAAAAAGAACAGTTCGATGATGGCGAAGTCGATGCCGTCCTCATCGGCGATCGCCGTCCTGATCGGTTTTCCGGCTGCGGGGCTCGTCATCATTTCTCCATGCGAGGCGGGAATTATGTCAGTACTATTGACGTAATTCCCCGGCAATGATAATTTTTGACAAGCTTTTCGGCGGATTGCGAACGAAAAGGCAAGCGGAAGCCGTTTTTCCGGAACTTCCTGAGTTTGCCACGAATTGAATATCCGCCTACGCTTCCAAGCACTGGCCAGCGTTTCGGATCCTGTTCGGATCCTGTGATGGGGCCGGCACGAAGGCTATAAAAAACATAACGATTTGCGGGCACCCGCCCGCGGGAGGTTTCCATGGCATCCGTTCCCTTCGATCAACTGGACGGCTTCATCTGGATGAACGGCGAGTTCGTCAAATGGGCCGACGCCAAGATCCATGTGCTGACCCATGGCCTGCACTATGCCAGCGCCATCTTCGAGGGCGAGCGCGCCTACGGCGGCCAGATCTTCAAGCTGACCGAGCACAATGAGCGTCTGCATGAATCGGCACGCCTCTTGGGCTTCAAGATTCCCTATCCGGTCGCCGAGATCGACGAGGCCTGCCGGACGCTTTTGAAGAAGCAGGGTTTTCAGGACGCCTATGTGCGCCCGATCGCCTGGCGCGGCAGCGAGCAGATGGGCGTCTCGGCGCAGAACAACCGCATCAATTGCGCCATCGCCATCTGGCAATGGCCGAGCTATTTCGATCCCGCGCAGAAGCTCAAGGGCATCCGCCTCGATGTCGCCGAATGGCGACGGCCCGACCCGCGCACCGCGCCGTCCAAGTCCAAGGCCGCCGGCCTCTACATGATCTGCACGCTGTCCAAACATGCTGCCGAGGCCAAGGGCTATGCCGACGCCATGATGCTCGACTGGCGCGGCCAGGTGGCGGAAGCCACCGGCGCCAATATCTTCTTCGTCAAGGACGGCAAGATCCATACGCCGACGCCGGACTGCTTCCTCGACGGCATCACCCGCCGCACGGTGATCGGCCTGGCCAAGGACCGTGGTTTCGAAGTGATCGAGCGCGCCATCATGCCGGAAGAACTCGAAGGTTTCGAGCAATGCTTCCTGACCGGTACCGCGGCCGAGGTAACACCGGTTTCGGAGATCGGTCCATACCGATTCGAGGTTGGCGAGATCGCCAAGACCTTGATGAACGACTATTCTGCTGCGGTGCAACCAAAGCACGCGATCGCCGCAGAATAGCGAAAGTCACAGTTTTTTTGTGCAATAGGGGCGGTTTTCGGGCCGCCCTTTTTATTTAAGCTTTCATGCATTTGACTTTCGGACGGTTCGGCGTCTCATGATGGTGTCGGCCCTTGGAGGCAGGCGGCTATGGAGGGACTAGTTACATGGATACGAACACGCTCGTTGCGATCGTTATACAGGTGATTACGGGTATCATCGGTGGCCAAGCGGTCGGCGCGGCGCTCAAGCAGGCGGCGTTGGGTCAGCTTCCCAAAATCCTCGGCGGTGCCATCGGCGGCGTCGGCGGCGCGGCCATTCTCGGCAGCCTTCTCGGCGGCGGCACGGTCGATCCGGCGGCGGCCGCGGCAGCGGCAGGCGGACTTGGCAGCGCGCTCAACGTGCAGAACATCGTCGGCGGCGCCGGCGGCGGCGCGATCCTGACCGCCATCATCGGCGCGGTCATGGGTGCGATGAAGAAGTAAGGCCTGCCGCTTCAGGCTTCCAAATGGGCGGCTTCGGCCGCCCATTTTCGTTGCCGGGATATTTATGCCGGCCGGCAGTGGACGGCGTTTGCCGGCCTGTCTACATCAGGGCGACAACCGGAGCGGTTCGGACTTTTCCTGGAATTGCTCGAGAAAGGAAAGCCATGGGTCAGCTCAATGCCGGCATCGTGCCGGTCACGCCGTTCCAGCAGAACTGCACCATCCTGTTCGACATGGACGACAAGAACGGCGTCGTCGTCGATCCCGGCGGCGATATTGACCAGGTGCTCAAGGTGCTGAAGGACAATGCCATCAAGGCCGGCGCGATCTGGATCACGCATGGCCATATCGACCATGCCGGCGGCGCGATGGAGTTGAAGGATGCGCTGGGCATCGACATTATCGGCCCGCACGAAGCCGACAAGCCGCTGCTTGCCAATCTCGAGAACCAGGCCAAGCGCTTCGGCCTGACCGATCCGGTGCGTAACTGCGTGCCGGACCGCTTCCTCACCGAAGGCGAGACGGTGTCCTTCGGCGATCACGTGTTCGAAGTGCTGCATTGCCCGGGGCACGCGCCGGGCCATGTCGTCTACTACAACCGCGCGGCCAAGTTCGCGCATGTCGGTGACGTGCTGTTCCGCGGCTCGATCGGCCGCACCGATCTGCCTGGCGGCGACCAGGCCGCGCTGATCGCCTCGATCAAGGACAAGCTTCTGCCGCTTGGCGACGATATCGGCTTCATCTGCGGCCATGGACCGGGCAGCCGTTTCGGCGACGAACGGCGGACCAATCCCTTTCTCACCTGACCCGCATGCAAAGAAAAAGCGCCGCTGGAGGCGGCGCTTTTCTGGGCAGGGAACCCAGGCGGTGCTCAAAAGCTCCGCCTAGTTGGCGACGCAGAAATGCTGCTCGCCATCATTGCCGGTGAACGTGCCGGTACGCGAGTTGAAGGTGCGGTAGCGGTCCGAGCAATACTCATACCAGCCGCGGGTCCACGGCTCGGCATAGCGGTCGGCATAGACGACACGCGGCTGCTGCACGTAGTAGCGGCGCACCGGCCGATCGACATAGTAGTCGTCACCATAGGCCGGTTCGTAATAGCGTGGTCCGGGGTTGCTGAGCACGCTGCCGATCAGGGCGCCGGCCGCGAGGCCGACAACGCCAGCGGCAAGAGCGTCGCCGTTATGATGGCGATGATGGTGCCAGCGCCAGTCGTCAGCATTGGCCGCCGAGAAGGTGGCCAGGGTGGTCGCGGCAATGCCAACGCTCAGGATGGCGGTCTTGAGAAAACGGTTCATCTTCGGTCTCCTTCGCGCCGGCCCGCGCATTTTTTTGGGGATACGGACCGGCTTTAGAAAAGGTTAATAGAAGACCGTGGCTGAACGGAGGCTGAACGGAAATCGGCGTAAACGATTTTTCGTGGCCTAGCGGTTTTTCGAGGCTTGGGCACAGCCCGATACCGGGCGGGAGCGCCCCGCCTGACATAGCCTCCGTCGGATCCGTCGTGAGCCGGCTCAGCCGATCGACAGATTGACGGCCTTCGGACCCTTACCGCGCTTGTCCGGCTCGGTGTCGAATGTCACTTTCTGCCCATCCTCAAGACCGGGAAGGCCCGACGCCTGCACGGCCGAGATGTGGACGAAGACATCCTTTGCGCCATCGTCGGGCGTGATGAAGCCGAAGCCCTTGGCATGGTTGAAGAATTTGACGGTGCCGGTCTGCGGCATGGGAAACTCCTTTGATCCCATCAAGTCAAGTCTCGGGCCGGCAAATTGCCCGAGAGGAAATTTGTCCTTTATTTTAGCGTCATCGGCAAGAGAAAGTTTTCGCCTGCCGATCCAAGCATTTGCGCGCGAAAAAGGCGCGACGGTTCCGTCGCGCCTTCGCAATTTCGAGCCTGTCCAAAAGCCCGTTCAGGATCCTGCCGCATCATTGCATCCGCAAAGGACAGGCGATTGCGCCGATCAGGCGGCGCGCAGGTTGACCGCCTTCGGGCCTTTGCCCATGCGGTCCGGCTCGACGTCGAAGGTGACCTTCTGGCCGTCGACCAGCGTGCGCAGGCCGGATGCCTCGATCGCGGAAATATGGACGAACACGTCCTTGGCGCCGCCATCCGGCGTGATGAAGCCGAAGCCTTTGGTGGCGTTGAAGAACTTTACGGTACCGGTCTGGGCCATTGGGGAAACTCCTTCACCCGTGTCAGTCTTGTGGTTTGCCCGCTGCCTCGCGCCTTGGGCAAATCCCTGTGGTTGCTTCGGCGGTCATGCATTCGCGCATGGTCAAACCCCCCGCCGAAAAACGGGGTTGTCAGAGATTCACACTTATCGGGGAAAGGTCGTCCAAAACGTTCCGCTCTCCGGGTCGCAAATGCCCGAACGGGGAAATTTATTACACGGAAACGTGATGGTTGCAAGACGACGGTCGCGGGCGGCCCGCGGCGCGTCCAACGCTGGGCTTCGAGTAGACCCCGTGCCGGCACGGGTCATCGGCCAGAGAGGGGCCAAGCATGGGCCAGAGCGGGGCTGTCGGCCAAGGGCCTGGGGGCGCCACAAACGGTGGTTGCGTTTGCCGCGGGGAATGCGAGGATGTCGCGAGTTGGCATCACCGGGTCGGGATGAAGGAGGGACAGATGCGGTTTCTTGCGATCTCGCGTCAGGCCGCTGTCATTTTCATCCTGTCCGCGCTGCTGGCGGCCTGTACGGTGGTCGTCGACGATGGGCCCCGGCCGCGCCCGCCCAGGCCGCATCCGCAGCTCTGCACCATGCAATACCAACCGGTCTGCGCCCGGCGCGGCGGCGACCGCCAGACCTTCGCCAATGCCTGCCTGGCCGAACGGGAAGGGTATCGCATCCTGCGCGACGGTCCTTGCCGCGACGGCGGTGGTGGCGGCGAGCCGACATTCTGCACACGCGAATACGCCCCGGTCTGCGCCAGGCGCCATGGGCAAGTGCGCACTTTCCCGAACGCATGCGAGGCCCGCGCGGCGGATTACCGCGTCGTCGGCGACGGGCCGTGCTGAAAAGCAACGCGGTGTCCGGCTCAACAGGCGGGTATGGACACCGCAATGCGCGTGGTGTTGCTTAGCCTTGAATCTCTTGCCCGCATGGCTTAGGTCCGGCGGACCAACAAACACGGCAGGTTTCCCATTAACAGAGATCAAAGAAGAGCGGCGAATGCGGGCGGCAAGCCGGGAACGGCCAGCCCGCTCGATCCCTATGTGCAGCGGGCGCTGCAGCTGCACCAGGCCGGGCGCCGTCAGGAAGCCGAGGCGCTCTATCGGCAGGTTCTGGGGCAGCAGCCGAACCATGCCGCCGCCTTGCAATTCCTCGGACTGCTGCTGCACCAGACCGGCCGCAGCGAGGAGGGGCTCGAGCTCATCGAGCAGTCGGTGACGCTGCAGCCCAGGAATGCCGACTTCCTCAACAATATGGGCACCGTCATGCGCGACCTCGGCCGGGTCGCCGCCGCGGTCGATTTCTTTCGCGGCGCGGTGGATATCAAGCCGGACCAACTGGCCGCGCGCGACAATCTCGGCTCGTCGCTGAAGCAGCTCGGCCAGTTCGACGCCGCCGAGGAGATCTTTCGCGGCACGATCGGCCGCAACCCGTTCCATGTCCGCGCCCGCATCGGGCTTGCGGAAACGCTGCAGGAGGCCGGGCGGCTGGATGAGGCGATCAAGCTGTTCCGCGAGTCCTTGTCGATCCGGCCGAAGGACGCCGAGCTGCTCTACGGCCTGGGCGTGGCCATGATGGAGAAGGGCAAGCTCGACGAAGCCGCCGATCTTGCCCGACAGGCGGTGGCCGTTGTTCCGGGCATGGCCAAGGCCTGGCTGCTTTTGACCCAGGTCAAGCGTCAGACCGAACGCGACAAGGAGCTTGCCGGCATGGAGGCCGAGCATGCCAAGGCGCCACAGGGCAGCCTGGCGCGCATGCAGCTTTCCTTCGGTCTCGGCAAGGTCAATGACGACCTCAAGGACTATGGCCGCGCTTTCGACTATTTCGCCGAGGGCAATGCCATCCGCCGCCAGGGCATCGACTACGATCCGGTCCGCACGCGCGGCGAATTCGAGGCGATGAAAGCGGCCTTCGACAAGACCTTCTTCGAGAAGCACCGGACAAGCGATATTTCAGCCGACACGCCGATCTTCGTTGTCGGCATGCCGCGTTCCGGCACCACGCTGGTCGAGCAGATCATCGCCAGCCATCCGCAGGTCTATGGCGCCGGCGAGTTGAACATCTTGAAGACGGCCGTCGGAAAGCAGTTTCCGATGAGCATGCCGGGTGGATTCCCCGCCGGGATCGCCGACACGCCCGACAAGGCCTTCGCCGAGGCGGGTCAGGCCTATCTCGACATGCTGCATAGCCGCTATCCGGGCTACCGCCATGTCACCGACAAGATGCCGGGGAACTTCATGCTGGTCGGCTTCCTGCACATGATGCTGCCGAAGGCCAAGATCGTCCATTGCGCGCGCGACGCGGCGGCGACGTGCCTGTCGATCTTCAAGGTGCATTTCCGCGGCGACAGCCATCGTTACGGCTACGACCTAGGCGAGCTCGCGGATTTCCATAACCTCTACACCGACATCATGGCGCATTGGCACAAGGTGCTGCCAGGCGTCGTGCACGATGTGCGCTATGAGGATTTCGTCGCCGACCAGGAAGGGCAGACGCGGGCGCTGATGGCGCATCTCGGCCTGCCCTGGGACGACAAGGTTCTGTCCTTCCACGAGACGGACCGGCCGGTGCGCACCGCTTCCGCCGCGCAGGTGCGCCAGCCGATGTATCAGGGCTCGGTCGATCTGTGGAAGCGGTATGGGGATCGACTGAAGCCGCTGCTGGACAAGCTGCAGAACGGATAGAGCAAGCATTGAACCGGCAGGCCGCTTGCTCTGAGTCATCGCAGGGGTCCGCGATTAGCCGCTACCTCGCGACCTCGTCATTCCAGGGCGGAGCAAGGAGCGAAGCGACGCGCGCAGACCCTGGAATCCATGCCGTTACCTCGATCGAAACGTGCAACGGTGCAGAATTCTGGACCTCCGCGGCGCTTCCAAGTCACGGCATGGATCCTCGGGTCTGCGCAGGAGCTCCGCTCCTGCTCCGCCCGTGGATGACGACCGATAGGCTGTGATCAAAGCTCGATGAACGGCTGGAAGCCGCCGAAGATCATGCGCTTGCCATCGAAGGGCATGGCGGACCAGTCCATCTTGAGACGTTCATCGGCCATCACCTTGGCCATGACCGCGTCGCGGCTCCGTCTGGATTCGTAGACGACCCAGGCGAAGATGACGATCTCGTCGTCCTTCGCCTGTACGGCACGCGGAAACGAGGTCAGCTCGCCATAGGGCACGTCGTCACCGATGCATTCGACATAGGAGAGCGCGCCGTGCTCCATCCAAATCGGGCCCGCGGTGTTGGCCAGCTTCTTGTAGTCGTCGAGATTTGCCTTCGGCACGGCAATCACGAAACCGTCGACATAGGACATGGTGAAACTCCTTGGTTGGGCCCGGCTTTCCCTCCTCCCTTTGCGGGAGAAGGTGGATCGGCGCGCAACGCCGACTTGGATGAAGGGTGCTTCAGCCTGGCGCCAAGCTACCCCTCACCCGGATTGCCAGCCGATTTGCGAAGGGCAAATCGGGGCAATCCGACCTCTCCCACAGACAGGAGGAGAGGTGGACGGCTCACTTCACCGGCGCGTTCATCGCCCAGGCGATGCCGAAGGGGTCTTTCACCTGGCCCCAGCGGTCGCCCCAGAACATCACCTGCAGCGGGGTGACGACCTCGCAGCCGGCATCGACCGCCCGCTTCCACCAGGCGTCGATGTCGTCGCTGCCGAGATGGAGCTGCAGCGTATAGCCCTGCGCCGCCTGGTGCGGATGGCCGTGTTCCGGATAGGCGTCGCCCAGCATCAGCGTCGAGCCGTTGACGTAGAGATGGATATGCATGGTGCGGCCCTTGTCGTCCGGCGGATAGGCGAACACTTCCTCCGCGCCAAAAGCCTTCTTGTAGAATTCGGCGGCCTTGATGGCGCCGTCGACCTGCAGGTAGGGGGTCAGTCCGCCAAGGACCTTGGCGCGGGGCGGGGTCTGGTCGTTCATATTCGTGTTCCTCTTCACGGGTTTGACGTGGCTTGCGGCCCAAGGACGGACGAAGCGGCGGCGATCCTACATGCCTCCAGAAATTCTTCTTAAGCGCCTTGCCTTGAAGGCGCGCGGCCGCGGGACAATCGCATTGAAAGCATCATTTTATATGACCTTCGCCGAGAAGGTGCTGGCGCGGCGGCTTTCGCGCGTTTCGAAAATCTCCGGAAAGCCGATGTCCTTGCGCAGCTCTGCGGGCAGCGACAGCAGGATGCGCTCGCTGCGGTGACGGGCACGCGCCTCGGCATACCGGTTGGCGAGGCGGCCGATGGACGACAGTACCGACATGACAATTCTCCCTGGTTGATGCCGGCATCATCGTGTCGGCATCCCAAGGACGAGGCGGCAACAGGCGATCCGACAGATCGCTCCAAATCTTTTTCAGAACACCGATGCCGCCAGCGCGGTGTCGTAATACTCCACCATCTCGATGATCTCGCCGTCGCGGACCGTCCAGAAATTGGCGGTGCGCATGATGAGCTCCTCGCCGGTGGTACGGCGCGTCATATGGATCTCGACCTGCGCGGCAACCTTGTCGCCGCCGTCGATAATCTCGACCGGGACGAAGTGGCGGTATTCGAAGTCATCGTCGAGCGCCAGGAGCCTGGAGAGGAATTCCTGTTTGCCGTGCGCGGTGCCGGCATGACGCGATTGCCGGGGATCGGCAATCCAGCGGAACACGACATCCTCCGCGCACCGCGCCAGGGCACCCTCGATGTCGCGGTCCGCATAGGCTTTGTAGAGATTGCTGACGATTTCCACTGCACGCATGGCCCGTCCCCTCCATGGTTGAGCAATTCAGCATGCGCTTTTTTTAGCAGATGGAAAAGTATTGCCGGGCCGGCGGCGACGGCCCGGCGGGTGTATCGTCTCTCAGTTCGGCGTTTCGGCGACGGAGCGGAAGAACGCTTCCGGGTCGTCGACCTCGGTCAGCCGCCGCTTCTCGATCAGCCAGAAGCGGTTGCCGACGGCGCGGATGAAGGAGCGGTCGTGCGAGGCAAGCAGACAGCTTGCCTGATGCTTCAGCAACTCGTCCTCCAATGCTTCCTGGCCATCGATGTCGAGATGGTTGGTCGGCTCGTCGAGCAGATAGAAATTGGGGTTGGTCAGCCGCAATACCAGCATCATCAGTCTCGACCGCTGCCCGCCCGACAAGGCGCCGATCTTTTTGTCCTGCATCTCGATGACGACGCCGGCGCCGGCAAGGAGCGAACGCGCCCGCTGCTCGCCGATCTCGAACCGGCGCGAGACCATTGCCAGCGGCGTGTCTTCGCCATTGATGCCCGACAGCGCCTGGTCGCTGTAGCCGAGCACGGTCGACGGCGTCACCTTGATGTTCGCAATCGAGCCGGGTTCGGCAATGGCGTTGCGGATCATGGCGATGAAGCGCGTCTTGCCGACGCCGTTGCGGCCGAGCAGCACGATGCGATCGTCCTGGCAGATATGGCGCTTCCCGGTCCTGAATAGCAGTGTGCCATCAGGCGTTTCGACCGCCGCGTCCTCCAGCGTGATCAGCACCTTGGCGTGGGTGCCGCGGTTCGCCAGCCTGATCGCGCCGGCCGAGCGCTCGCGATGCGCTTGTACGGCGGCATCCTCCAGCTTCTCTGCCCGCTCCTTCAACTGCTTGGTCTTCACCGTCAAAAGGTCGCTGCCTGAATTGATGCCGATGTTGTTCAGCTTGGCGGCTTGGCTTGCGCAGCTGCTGGGCGATCTTCATGTCGCGCTCGAACTTGCGCGCCATCGAGGCGTCGAGCTCGTCGAGCGCATGCCTGGCGCGTGAATAGGGCAGAGCGAACACCGGCGACTCTTCGGGACGCAGGAACAGCGTGCGGTTGGTGACAGCGTCGAGGAAAGCGCGGTCATGGCTGGCGACGATCACAGGCACGTCGGGCGGCAGCGCATTCAGCCAGTCCTCCAGCTGGCCGATCCTGGCGAGGTCGAGATGATTGGTCGGCTCGTCGAGCAGAAGCACGTCGGGATCGGTGACCCAGACACGCGCGATCAGCGCCAGCCGCTGCCAGCCGCCGCTCAGCGCGCGCATCGGCCGGCCGCGCATGTCTTCCGGCACGTCGAGCGAGTCGAGAACCACGTCGACGCGCCACAACTCGCTGTCGCGCTGCTCGACCGGCAAGGCGTCGGCGACGACGTCATGGAAGCTGCGGTTGAGCAATGCGCCGGGAACGGATTGCTCGACATGGCCGACGCGCAGGCCGCGTGACCGGGTGATGTCGCCGGAGGTGGGTTCGAATTCACCGGCCAGGCATTTGAGCAAGGTGGACTTCCCACGGCCATTGGCTGCGACGATGCCCAGCCGGTCGCCGGCGCCGATGGTGAGGTCGAGGTTGGAGAAGAGCGGCGCACTCATGGTGACGCCGACAGATTTGAGGCTGATCAGGGCCATTCGATTTCTCTGGTCTTGCCGGAAAGTCCGGCTGATGCACTTTGACGGTGCGCCGGCTGATCAACGGATCAGCTTAGCGGCACCACGAAGGGCAGACCAAAAATCGAAACGGGAAAAACCCGGACCGTCCGGTCAGCCCTGCAAGCAAGCTCGCAGGGCGCAAATCGGGCCACGCTGACGATGGTGATCGATAGACACGCAGCCCTCCTTTCCAGAGTTCGAGTTGGGGTTGGGTACACCGGGGAGG
>NZ_RZSA01001400.1:0-1237 GCF_003998075.1 Mesorhizobium sp. M2A.F.Ca.ET.037.01.1.1
GACTTCGTCGAGATGTTCGTCGGCGTCGGCGCGAGCCGCGTGCGCGACATGTTCGACCAGGCCAAGAAGAACGCGCCCTGCATCATCTTCATCGACGAAATCGACGCCGTCGGCCGCCATCGCGGCGCCGGCCTTGGCGGCGGCAATGACGAGCGCGAGCAGACGCTGAACCAGCTGCTGGTCGAGATGGACGGCTTCGAATCGAACGAGTCGATCATCCTGATCGCCGCCACCAACCGGCCCGACGTGCTGGACCCGGCGCTGCTGAGGCCCGGCCGCTTCGACCGCCAGGTCGTGGTGCCGAATCCCGACATCGTAGGCCGCGAGAAGATCCTCAAGGTGCATGTGCGCAACGTGCCGCTGGCGCCCAATGTCGACCTCAAGGTCATCGCGCGCGGCACGCCGGGCTTCTCCGGCGCCGACCTGATGAACCTCGTCAACGAATCCGCGCTGATGGCGGCGCGCCGCAACAAGCGGCTGGTCACCATGGCCGAGTTCGAGGACGCCAAGGACAAGATCATGATGGGCGCGGAGCGCCGTTCGTCGGCGATGACGCAGGCCGAGAAGGAGCTGACCGCCTATCACGAGGCCGGCCACGCCATCCTGGCGCTCAACGTGCCGACGGCGGACCCGCTGCACAAGGCGACCATCATCCCGCGCGGTCGCGCGCTCGGCATGGTCATGCAACTGCCGGAAGGCGACCGCTATTCGATGAGCTACAAATACATGATCTCCAGGCTGGCGATCATGATGGGTGGCCGCGTCGCCGAGGAGTTCAAGTTCGGCAAGGAGAACATCACGTCGGGCGCTTCCTCCGACATCGAGCAGGCGACCAAGCTGGCGCGCGCCATGGTCACGCGCTGGGGCTTCTCCGACAAGCTCGGCCATGTCGCCTATGGCGACAACCAGGAAGAGGTCTTCCTCGGACACTCGGTGGCCCGCACGCAAAACATCTCGGAAGAGACGGCGCAGATCATCGATGCCGAAGTGCGGCGGCTGATCGACGACGCCTACTCGACCGCCAAGGCCATCCTGACCAAGAAGAAGAAGGAATGGATCGCGCTCGCCGAAGGGCTGCTCGAATACGAGACGCTGTCGGGCGAAGAGATCAAGCAACTGATCGCGGGCAACAAGCCGGCCCGCGACCTCGGCGACGACACCCCGCCCAGCCGTGGCTCGGCCGTGCCGAAGGCCGGCACCGGCGGCCGCCGCAAGAAGGGCCCGGGGCCCGAAGGCG
>NZ_RZSA01001401.1:0-1237 GCF_003998075.1 Mesorhizobium sp. M2A.F.Ca.ET.037.01.1.1
CCCTTCACCGACGTGCGCGATGCGGGCGGGCTGTTGCAGCGCGCCGGCCTGGCATTGCCTGTCGCCGATGTCGAAACGGTCGCCGTGCGCTACGACACGCTGTTCGATCTCGCCGCCGACCTGCGCGCCGTGGGCGAAACCAGCCCGCTCATCGACCGCAGCCGGCGACCCGGCAGCAGGCGTTTGTTTGCCCGCGCGGCCGAAATCTATGCCGAACGGTTCTCGGACCCGGACGGCCGCATCCGCGCAAGCTTTCCGGTTGTCTGGATGTCCGGCTGGGCGCCCGACGCCTCGCAGCAAAAGCCGCTCAAGCCTGGATCAGCCAAGCTATCGCTGAAGGCGATCCTGGAGAACCCGCCGAAGAGCTGACTGCGTCTCTGATTGCCCGACCGGTTTCGTCAGTGGGAGAAGGCCTGGACCAGCCTGCTGCTGTTGTCGCTGAACAGCCATTGGAGCGCATCCGCTGCCCTGCTTACGCCGCCGATGATGGTAAGCGACAGCACGGTAACGATCAGGCCATATTCGATGGCCGTGGCGCCGGTCTCATCCCTTACGAATTGCTGCAGCAGGTTTTTCATGGCCATCCATCCCTTATGCAGAAATTCTAATGTCCTACCCGTTAAGAAAGGTTAACGGCGAAAGCTTAACAGCGAGTGAAATGCCGGTGTCCCAAAAAATCATTAACCATGTCAGCACTCGCCGCTGCGGCTGCCGTCATTGCGGATGACGCAGATTGAACTGGGCATCGGCTGCAGCACACTGCGGCGCACCGTGTATGTATTGGTGCGATGGCCGATCGATCCGGTCGCTGTCGTGTCGAGCCCGACAGCCAAGCCGTCGCGGGCGCCCTGCGATCGCGTCTGGCTGTCCAGGAAAGGCGTCGCGATCAGCGCCAGCGCCACGGCGGCCGAGCCGAAGAGAAGCGTCACTCGCAGGATGCCCATGCCGGCATCCGCGGCGCGGAAGCCTCGGTCGGGCCGGATCGAGTCCCACTCTCTTTCAAGGCTCATGCCGTTGTTCCCGGTCATCAACGATGTTGCCGCGCGAAACGGCCTCGAGCAATTTTTCACGTCGAGATAAATCTTCCATTAACGCTGGCTAAAGCAGCTCCGGAAACGACGCTTTCGGCAAACGTGAATGGCCGCGAAGGCAGGTCGCGAAATTACAAAAGATCGATCAGGAACTGGATGAGCGGTGCGTCGGCCGGCGGCATCGGATAGTCGCGCATCTGCCGCGG
>NZ_RZSA01001402.1:0-1236 GCF_003998075.1 Mesorhizobium sp. M2A.F.Ca.ET.037.01.1.1
CGGACGGGGGGCCTTTCCGGTCGGTTTCGCCGCCCACCCCGCTTCCGGGGAGGGCGCAGCGAAGATTGGCGAGCGGAGATTTAGTCATGCGCAAGACCGGCAAACGCGGTGCCCGTGGAGACGTTGGCGGCAAGAAGGGCGAGCCGCCTAGGGCCAGCCTTTATTCCGAGATCACTGACCGGATCATCGCCGATCTGGAGCGGGGTTCGGTGCCTTGGGTCAAGCCTTGGGGGAGGGCGAAGGCCAGTCTTGGGCTGCCCCGCAACGCTGCCACCGGGCGCGGCTATTCCGGCATCAACATTCTGATCCTGTGGGGCGCGGTGATCGAGCGCCCTTACCCCTGCCAGAGCTGGCTCACCTTCCGGCAGGCGCTTTCGCTTGGCGGCAACGTCAGGAAAGGCGAGCACGGGACGACCATCGTTCACGCCGACCGCTTCATCCCGAAGGACGAGAAGGAGCGCGCGAGGCAAGAAGACGCTGAGCCGCAGGCGGTCCCCTTCCTCAAGCGCTTCACCGTCTTCAATGTCGCGCAGTGTGAAGGCTTGCCGGAGCACCTCTACGGTCAGCCTGAGCCGCTGCCCGAACGTGAGATCATCCCGCAAGCCGAAGCGCTGATGCACGCAAGCGGCGCGGATATCCGCATCGGTGGGGATCGCGCCTTCTACATGCCAGGCGCGGATTTCATCCAGCTGCCGCCGCAGCCCGCGTTCTTCGAGCCGGTCAACTACTACCGCACAGCTCTGCATGAGTTGGGTCATTGGACCGGGCACCCGACCCGGCTTGCCCGTGATTTCTCCGGCTCGTTCGGCACCAAGGCCTATGCGCGCGAGGAACTGGTCGCCGAGCTAACCGCAGCCTTTACCTGCTCCAGCCTCGGCATCGAGCCGACCGTGCGCCACGCCGACTATATCGGCTCATGGCTAACCGTCTTGCGGGAGGATAATCGCGCCATTTTCCGCGCCGCCAGCCTTGCCTCCAAAGCCGCCGATTTGCTTCTGGCCTTCAATTCCAATGCGGAAGGTGAGGCCCAAACGGAGATCGCGGCATGAGCGCGCGCGATCCCTTTCCGCTGCAGACCGAGCCGACGCCGGAAGGCGAGCAGATGCTCGTTCCCGGCGTCCGGCCGATCACCAC
Source organism: Mesorhizobium sp. M2A.F.Ca.ET.037.01.1.1 (assembly GCF_003998075.1). Classification (NCBI taxonomy): domain Bacteria; kingdom Pseudomonadati; phylum Pseudomonadota; class Alphaproteobacteria; order Hyphomicrobiales; family Phyllobacteriaceae; genus Mesorhizobium; species Mesorhizobium sp. M2A.F.Ca.ET.037.01.1.1. The sequence continues at coordinate 1,135 of NZ_RZSA01001402.1, forward strand.
GCGTGACCGGCTGGCGCTGCTGATGGGCGCGCCGATGCGTCCGCGCGCAGCGCAGAAGCCGCTCGATATTGGCCTCTTCGATGAGGCCGCACGCAATCAGCT
>NZ_RZSA01001403.1:0-1223 GCF_003998075.1 Mesorhizobium sp. M2A.F.Ca.ET.037.01.1.1
GCACGAATATGATGCTCGCCGCCCTTTTCATCGCCCAAGCGACGAAAACTGATCTCCCGATCGGCTGCCGGATCCTCATGCTGTTTGTCGCATTGTTCCCTTCGAACTGAACAACCCGCATTACCGGTGCAGGCCTCGTCACAATGGCTGCAACGCTCTTTCTTGTTCCGGCCGCACCGGTCACCTCCGTGGGGCTTATTCTTGGCGTCGATCAGCTTATGTCCGAATGCCACGCGCTGACGGTTTTTCTCCGCAGCGTAGCGGCAACGCTGGCTGTCACCCGGTCCGGGGCGAGCGGGATAAACGACGATTCGGGGAGCGCCTCACTAGCGGACCGTTCAGCGCTCCGGCGGTGGACGGTCAAGTCGCCCGGCGTGGTGAACACAATTCCCCGTGCGAACGACGCTCAGCTATTGGGGTGGACCCGATGGCGCAAAGCCGTATTTGAGAAGCCGCCAGATCGCACCGGCACCTGTGCGCCTGTAGCAACTGCGGGGCACGATCAAAACTGACCCATTTTACACCAAAAAGGCGGCCGTTGCTGCCACGCCGTCCATGGATTGGAGACTCATGTCTAAGCCGACTGCCATCACTGTCGCAGCTCTTCTTTTACTCCTCGCCTTGCTGGCGAGCCAATATAGCGCGAACCTGCACCGGCAGGCGTGGTCGACCGACAGGCAAAAGTGGAGCGGCGCATTCGACAACGATCTCCTTCGCCAATCGCCGGCAACCCGCAAGGCGATGCCGTTCTGGTCATATTCAATGACTACCACAACTGTCCGCATTGCAGACTGGCTGATATCAACTACCAAAAAGCCTTCAAGCATGAACCCAATCTGAAGCTTGTGATCAAACAGTTCCCGGTCCTGGGACCGGATTCCCAATTCCCAGCCTTCGCCGCACTCGCCTCGAGAAAACAGGGAAAGTTCGACGAATTCCACCGCGCCCTTATGATTTCCCCCAGTTGAAGGGTCACTCTCAAGATCGCAGCGCGTGTAGGCCTTGACGTTGAGCAGCTCAAGCGGGAATGCAAGATCCGGCCATCGCAGATGAAATGCGCGGTCCGCGCACTCGCGAAAGGTCTGCACTTAGACGGTACGCCCGCGTTGGTGGTCGGCGATATAGTGGTCGCCGACCTTGTGGACATGGCCAGCTTGCAACGCTTGCATCGCCGATGCGCGCTCAAAGCGTGCTGGCTCTCGTGCGGGGCAGCATCTGTAGAC
>NZ_RZSA01001404.1:0-1223 GCF_003998075.1 Mesorhizobium sp. M2A.F.Ca.ET.037.01.1.1
TCCTTGCCGTCCTCGATGTCGACGATCTCGCCCACGGCCAGGCCGCAGGTCAAAGACAGTTCCTCGATCGTATATCCCCTCGTTTCGCGAGCGGCCTTCAGCGGATTGAGGCCGGACGCGGCAATGATGTCGTTGGAAACGGCGTTCCGTGCGGTGTTGGGCATGGCAACTCCTTTGGATGAAACGGTCGGATGAAATGTGGCGTTGCCTGAGACTGGCGGGAGAATGCTCGTTAACAAATGATTTGCCAAGAGCTTAGGCCGTCACGCCATCGTGAAGCGGCATTCCGGCCGGTATCGCAGGCGTCCCACATGTAAGATCGCGCGGCGCCCAATCAAGTTCTTTTGAAGCTCCGCGACCGGTTTCGCCGGCATTTTCGACGCCTCGATTCGTTAGCTGGCCGTCACCGGCAGCCAAAACCCGGGCGACGGGCGTTTCACGGAAGGATCGAATGCCATGAATTTGAAATCATTCGCAATTGTGCTCGGCACAGTCTCAAGTGTCATCTGCGGGGAAGCGTGGGCGACGGATGCCGCACGTGTTCGAGGCACTGTCGTCGGTATAACCGGATCGACGCTGACGGTGAAGGACCGCGACGGCAAGACCGATGCGATCACACTTGCCGACGGCTGGAAGATTTCGGGTGTCGCCAAGGCATCGGCGGCCGACATCAAGCAGGGCGACTTTCTCGGCATCGCCTCGCTTTCCAAGGCCGATGGCGCCAGCGGGGCGCTGGAAGTCGTCATCTTTCCCGCGGCGCTGAAGGGCACGGGAGAAGGCGACCGCGACTGGGATCTGCAGCCCAACAGCCGCATGACAAACGGCACCGTGGCCGACGTCACCGAAATCCAGGGCCGCACGGTCACGCTTACCTATGACAACGGCCAGAAAAAACAGATCGCGATCCCCCAGACGACGCCGATCGTGACATTCGCCGCTGCCACGCCTTCGGATCTGACGCCGGGCGCCGCGGTCTTCGTCAACGCCAAGCGAGGTGGCGATGGCAAGCTCACCGCGAATCGGGTCGTGGTCGGGAATCACGGCATCGCGCCGCCCATGTGAAGCCGCGCAGGCCACCAAGCGACCTGGCAACCTTTCCAAACCCGAACAAGTCAGTGACCGTAACTTGCAATCCGACAGCGCCGCAGGAACGCCATCCGTTTCGCTTCGGGCATCGGGACAATCGCTCATATGCTGTCGTTAGGACGGATTTGCCACATGGC
>NZ_RZSA01001405.1:0-1221 GCF_003998075.1 Mesorhizobium sp. M2A.F.Ca.ET.037.01.1.1
GATCTGGACGAACTGGCCAGGCGTCAGCTTGCCTTCCGGATTGGCGACCTCGCCGCGGATCGAAACCAGCCGGCTTGCCGGATCGATCTTGGGATCGATGCCGCGGATGGAGCCGGCAAACGACATGTCCGCAAGGCTGCTGCCGAGCTTGACGGTCTGGCCGATCTTGAGCAGCGGCAGCTGCTGTTCGGGAACCGTGAAGTCGACCCGCATCGTGTCCAGATCCTGGATCGTCACCACCGAATTGCCGGGGGCCAGATATTGGCCGATATCGATCTTCGGGATGCCGACCGTGCCGCCGAAGGGCGCGGACAATTGCTTCTGGTCGAGCACCGCCTGCAGCTTGTTCACCTGTGCCGCCGAGGCATCCGCGGCGGCGCGCGCGGCGTCGAGCGTCGCGTCCGTGCCGACGCCGCGCCGCTGCAATTCGATCGCGCGGGTCAGCGCCGCCTGGTCGGAGGCGGCCTGCGCCTTCTGCGCCACCAGATCAGCCTTCTCGACCGCGTCGTCCAGCTGCAGGAGCACCGCGTCGGTGGCGACCTTCTGGTTGGCGTGGAAGAGGATGTTCTTGACGATGCCGCTCGTTTCGACGGTAAGGTCGACGCCGCGCACGGCATTGACGGTGCCGATGGCCTCGACGCCCGGCGTCCATTCCGAAGGCTTGACGACCACTGTCGAGACCGTGGCGGCCGGCGGCTTCATGGTGGCGAAATACTGCTTGATGCCGGCATCGCGCATGAAGTTGAAACCAACGATGCCGACGCAGACGAGAGCGAGCAGAATCAGGAACACAGCGATGGTGAAAAAGCGCTTCACGGACAGTCCCCTCGAGTCGGCAACCGGCAAACAATCGATGCCGGGATATCGACAACAGGTCCCGACTTCAAACGGCGCCTTACTGTACCGGCTGGACGGTCTTGTCAATTCCGCCTAAGCTAATATAGGGGAGGCGTGATGAGAGCACCCAGGGCAAACTCACGCGAAAAGATACTTGCCGCCGCCGCCGACGTGGCGCGCGAAGCAGGCCCGGGAAGCTTGTCGCTCGAGGCAGTCGCCAGCCGCGCCGGGGTGTCGAAGGGCGGCTTGCTTTACAACTTCCCGACCAAGGCCAAGCTGATGCAGGGCCTTGTCGAAAGCTATCTCCGCGACTTCCAGACGGCGTTGGAAGCACGCACCGCCGAGGCCAGGCACGAAAGCGCCCTCTCGGCCTATATCAAGCTG
>NZ_RZSA01001406.1:0-1217 GCF_003998075.1 Mesorhizobium sp. M2A.F.Ca.ET.037.01.1.1
GTGTTTGTCGAACTCAAACAACTTATCGTAGATTAGGGCGGCGTGCGCTAGCGTCAATATCGCTGATGTGACCATGGGATCAACATTTTTCAGATCTGCGTCCGAAATGACGCGGAGCGTATCCGCCATCGCCGCGCTAATGAAAAGCGTTCCGGCAAATATTGGAGCAAATATTGCTGACCTCACGAGACGTAATGACATTCCACGGTCGGACTTGATATTCATACTACTTCTCCCATTTCTAAGTTCGTGGCATAAGACAGCTGTCAGGCAGCGGGACCCGGCACTCCCTTGGGCTCCCATTCCTCGTCCCAGATCATGACTGCGTGGCCGGGCGAGACCTCGCGATACTGGCGCACAGGTGGGACATAGTCTCCAGGCCGGACCGGACTTTTAAGTTCGTCGTATGAGACCGGGCGTCGTTGCAGGCGACGTGCCGGATCGGCGATCGGCACTGCCGCGAGCAACCGTTTAGTGTAGGGATGCTGCGGATTCTGGAAGATCGCTTCGCGCGGGCCGATCTCGACGATCTCGCCGAGATACATCACCGCCACGCGATGGCTGACGCGCTCGACAACTGCCATGTCGTGCGAGATGAAGAGATAGGCCAGACCCATGCGGGCCTGCAGCTCCAGCATCAGGTTCACGACCTGCGCCTTCACCGAGACGTCGAGCGCAGAGACCGCCTCGTCCGCCACGATTAGCCGCGGCTCGAGCGCGAGCGCACGCGCGATGCAGATACGCTGGCGTTGGCCGCCCGAGAACTCGTGCGGGAAGCGCTTAGCCATGTCAGGCGAAAGACCGACGCGCTGCAGTAGATCGGGAATCTTGTCGCTTGCTTCCGAACGGCTGGCGCGTTTGTTGATCAGCAGCGGCTCAGCAATGGCGGTGCGGATACTCATGCGCGGATTGAGCGAGGCAAACGGATCCTGGAAGATCATCTGCATGCGATTGCGCTGCTCGCGCATTTCGCTCTGGCTGAGCTTCAGCAAATCCACTCCGTTAAGCAGCACCGAGCCCGAGAGCGGTTCGGTCAACCGCATCACCGCGCGGCCGGTCGTAGATTTTCCGCAGCCGGATTCGCCTACCAGCGCCAAGGTCTCGCCGCTCCTTATGATGAAAGAGACATTCTCGACCGCATAAATCCGGCCTTTGGCCGAGGAAAACAGGCCGGAGCGCAACTCGAAGCGCTTGGTCAAGCCGGCCACCTCCAGCAC